>NZ_UPZP01000005.1 GCF_900538805.1 uncultured Dialister sp. | reverse complement strand
TAAGGAGTCCCATGACGAAGCAGTGCATAAAAATTCTTATAAAAGCAGACTCTATGAATTAATCAGTGCTTCCTTAATCTTCCCATTTGCACGTTTTCTCTAAATTCGTTAAAATATAGGTAGGAAATAATAGATTTCAGAGCTTTCAAAAGGAGGGGTTGCTATGCCGTCCAAATCACTGAAAGTCAAAGATTTCATGACCAAGTATGTGTTTACTGTTTCTCCTGATGTGACGGTGCACCGGCTGGTGGGGCTGTTTATTACCCATCCGGTGAGTGCCATTCCTGTGGTAGGGGAAGACAATGAGCTTTTGGGTATTGTTTCAGAGGGGGATCTCCTTTACAAGAAAGTGACGCCCAAGATTCCGCAGTATGTGGATGTGCTGGGCGGAAATCTGTACTACTGCGGCTTCGGCCGGTATGAAAGGTCTTTCAGGAAGCTGCTTGCTACGACGGCAGCGGAAATCATGACCAAGGATGTGCGCTGCGTCACGCCGGAAACGGATATGGAAACACTGACGAATCTGATGGTGGATGAGCATTTGAAGACCGTGCCGGTGGTGGAGAAGAAAAAGACGGAAAATACGGATATCCAGCCTCCGGCTCGTCTGGTGGGCATTATTACCAGACATGATATCTTGGGAGCCATTGCGGCTACCGAAGCGGAAGAACTTTTGAAGAACAGGGAACAGGTAAAGGAATAATCATTGACTGATTGAACTGCACCCAGTGGGTGCAGTTTTTTATTTGCGCGCTGCATAGTATAATAAGAGAAGCACTCCGGTTATCAGGAAGATTTCCCTTCCTGAAAAGGAGAGGGAGGTCATGGGTATGCTGAAGCTGGTTGTCCGGTTTTTAAATAAGATGCATAGGGGGATTCTCATATGCGGCGGGTTTGCGCTTTTCATGCTTCTTGGCGCATTCCTTCTTATGCTGCCTTTCTGCCAGACCGGGACCAGGGAGATTTCCTTTGTGGATGCCCTTTTCATGTCGGTGAGCACGGTGAGTGTTACCGGCATGAGCATGTTTGACCTTCGCTACGATTTCACTTTTATTGGCCAGCTGGTGATTCTCTTCCTCATGCAGGTAGGGGGACTGGGAATCATGACCATGATGGCCATGGTGAGTATCTATACCGGCCGTAAAATTCGTCTGCAGGAGCGCCTCCTTATCCGGGACTCCTTCAATCTGCAGACTCCTTCGGGCATGGTGATGCTGGTAAGGAAGATTATCGGCACCACCCTGGCGGTGGAGTTCACTTCCGGTACCCTGCTGGCGGTGTATCTTTATTTCAAATACGGTCCCATCGGCATTTACCTGGGCTACTGGCATGCGGTGTCCGCCTTTACCAACTGCGGCATGGATATCATGGGAAATGATGTGGGCTTTGCAGGCATGGCAGCTGACGGCTTTGTGAGCACCGTGGTAGTTATTACCATGTTCCTTGGGGGCGTAGGATTTATTGCACTGGATGATATATTAAGAAATCACCGGTGGTCCAAGCTTTCGTTCAACAGCAAGTTTATCTTTACCATGGAGGCCATCCTTATCCCTCTGGGGGTGGTGGTCTATTTTCTGATGGAAGGAAATAATCCGGAAACCATGGGCCATATGGGAACCCTGGAGAAATGGCAGAGCGCCCTTTTCATGTCCGTGTCTTCAAGGCTGGCGGGGTTTGTAGTTTTCGATATTCATTCCATGATGAGCTCCACCGTCCTTTTCGTCATGATGTTCATGTTTATAGGGGCGGCGCCTGTTTCCACCGGCGGCGGCATCCGCACCACCACCATGGGGCTTCTCATGCTGTCCCTTTATGCGTGGATACGGGGAAAGCGGGAGGTGGTGCTGTTTCATAAGCAGGTGGATTCCAAGTGTTTGATGAAGGCGTCCAACGTGTTTACCCTGGCCATAGTGCTCACTTTCATTACCGCCTTTTCCGTGTTTGCCCTGGAACCGAAGGATTTCAGCTTTGAGGACGCCCTCTTTGAATCGGTGTCCGCCTTCAGCACCGTGGGCTTCAGCATGGGGCTCACGGGGGAGTGGAATACGGCGTGCAAAATCGTTCTTATGATTGCTATGTATATCGGTCGTATAGGTGTGATGACGCTTGCCATTACTTTTGCCAGCCATCATAATAGTTCTGTGAAATATCCGAAGGAAAATGTTGTTATAGGTTAGGGAAGCACTGATTAATTCATAGAGCTTGCTTTTATAAGAATTTTTATGCACTGCTGCGTCATGAGACTCCTTAAATAGCTCGCTATTCGCGTCGTCTCATTCCTTGCATTGCATAAAAATTCAAGAATAAAAGCAAATAACGAATTAATCAGCGCTTCCCTGGAGGTAGCATATGGGTCAGAAATTGCAGTTTTTTGTAGCCGGCCTTGGCCGTTTTGGAAAAAGTGTGGCTGTTACATTGGAAAAGATGGGCTATGATGTGATGGCCATGGATATTGATGAAGATGTGGTGCAGGACCTGGCGGACACCTTGGGATACGTGGTGTGCGCCGACTGCTCCGATGAAAAGAACCTCACCGCCATCGGCGCAGGCAATGCGGATATTGCCGTGGTTTCCGTAGGAGACCTTTCCGCCAGCCTCATGACCACCCTTCTTTTGAAGGAAATGGGGGTCAAAAAAATCGTGGTGAAGGCCCTGGATCCTTTGCATGGGAAAATGCTCCAGAAAATCGGGGCGGACAAGGTCATTTATTCGGAAAAAGAAATGGGCGTCCGCGTGGCACATAACCTGATTTCTCCCGGCATTGTGGACTACATCGAAATGGAAAACAATATTACCATCCTCTCCATCCATGTGCCGGAGGAATGGATAGGCAAGAGTATTCTGGATATTGATATCCGTAAGAAATACAACATTACCGTCGTGGCCATCAAGCGGAAAGGGGAAATGTATGTCAATCCTCATCCGGATATGCAGCTGGCCTCCGATGACATGCTCATCATTCTGGGGGATTCGGAAAGCGTGAAACGGGTCACCGCCAGTCTCGAGCAGTAGGCGGCTTGATGGATACGCCCTTTCGGGCGTGAGGGTTCAGAAGGTGCAGAAGGGGCAAAGGTTCTTAAGAACCATCAGCCGCGCAGCGGCTGTCAACCTTCCCTTCCGGACCCTCTAAATCCTCTGAACCCTCTGAACCCGGGGTATGAACGGGTCCTATGGTCTGATTTGGCTGATTAGACACTTACTCACAGCCGCCTTTCTCTTGAAATCATATATATTTTTTGCTATGATACATGGTGATTTGATTTCGTAAATCTTTGTTTCCTTCTTTCTTTCAAAAGGAAACATTTCCAGACATAGAATGATTATCAGATGAACGGTTTCTTTGATTTTTAAGTAACAGGAGTGATTCCTTTTGGAAAAGTTAGTGATTCATGGCGGACGCCCTCTTCATGGACATGTCCGTGTTTCCAGCGCAAAAAATGCGGTTCTTCCTATCATTGTGGCAACGCTTCTCCCCAACACACCGGCGTCTATTATTGATGCGCCGAATCTTGACGACGTGAGCACCATCTGCAGTGTGCTGGAGTCACTGGGGGTAAAGGTGACAAGGGAAGACAATGTATTGACTTTTGATGCTTCCATGCTGGATAAGACGGAAGCATCCTATGAACTCATGAGCAAAATGAGGGCTTCCTTCCTCATTATGGGACCGCTCCTGGCTAAAATGGGCCATGCGAAAATTGCCCTCCCCGGCGGCTGCATGATTGGCAGCCGGCCCATCGACCTTCATCTGAAGGCTTTTGAAGCCCTGGGCGCTGAAATCAATGTGGGCAATGGTTTCGTGGAAGGCTATGCCCCCCATGGACTCAAAGGCACCACCATTTATCTGGATTTCCCCAGCGTAGGGGCTACAGAAAATATTCTCATGGCTGCCGCCACGGCAGAGGGCCGCACCATTATTGAAAATGCGGCGGAGGAACCGGAAATTGTAGACCTGGTGACCTTCCTTAATTCCATGGGCGCCAACATTAAAGGTGCAGGTACCAATATTATCCGTGTAGAAGGGGTAAAGGAGCTTGAGGGCGTTTCCCATACCGTTATTCCTGACCGCATTGAAGCAGGTACTTTCATGATTGGCGCAGCCATGGTAGGTGGCGACGTGGTGATTGACAATGTGCTGACGGAACATTTGAAACCGCTTCTGGCCAAGCTGAATGAAGCAGGAGTGAAGGTGATTAAGGATATCGACAGCGTACGGGTCATCAGTGACGGCCATATCCGTTCCACCGATATCAAAACCCTTCCTTATCCCGGATTTCCTACGGACCTGCAGGCCCAGTTCATGGCCCTTATGACCATTGGCAACGGCATCAGCAAGATTACGGAAACTGTTTTTGAAAACCGTTTCATGCATGTAGGAGAACTGCAGCGTATGGGCGCTTCTATCCAGGTGGAAGGACGGTGCGCCATTGTGCAGGGCGTTCCGTTCCTCACCGGCGCTTTTGTAAGAGCCACGGACCTCCGTGCCGGCGCCGCCCTCACTCTTGCAGGACTGGCAGCCCATGGAGAAACGGAAGTAGGGGAACTTCACCATATTGACCGCGGGTATGATCATCTTGTAGAAAAACTGCAGGGGTTAGGAGCAGACATTGTCAGAGTCGACAGGGATTAAAAAATCATCCCCTAAAATTTCCATGCCCGCCACGCAGAATTCCCTTCTGGACTGGATCGGTTCCTTTGGTTCTGAAGATATCGGCGTAGACATAGGTACTTCCAATATTGTTCTTTTCATGAAACATAAGGGCCTTGTCTTTCCGGAAGCTTCTGTCATTGCCAGAAATCGGATGACCGGGGAGTATCTGTCCTACGGGACCAAGGCGGAGGAAATGGAAGGGAAAACACCGCCGGAAATCCAAATTTCCCGTCCCATGAGGGAAAGTGCCATTGTGGATTACAATGGCACTGCCTTTCTTTTAAATTCCATTGTGAATAAGTCCTACCTGAAGGGCATGTTCTTCCATCCGCGGCTGATTATGTGCGTGCCTAAGGGAATCAACAGTGTACAGAGAAGAGCTCTCCTGGAAGCGGCGGTGGCCGTAGGTGCCAGAAAGACCGTGCTCATTGACCAGCCTTTGGCAGCAGTGATGGGAATGGGACTGGAAACACACCAGCAGGAAGGTACCATGATTGTGGACATGGGTGGCGGCTCCACCAAAATATCTGTGCTTTCCAAACAGGGCATCGTGGTCAGCCATTTTTCAAGAGAATCGGGGAGCAGCATGGATGTGGCGGTCCTCAATACGGTGCGGGATAAGTACCATATCCGCATAGGACGGAAGGAAGCGGAAAGTCTGAAAATCGCTCTGGGTGCATCCTGGGATCTGGACCGGCAGCCAAGGATAGCTGAGACCTGCGGCCTTTCTATCGTATCTGGGCTTCCGGTAAAAATTGCAGTGACCAGTGAAGATATTGCGGGCGCCATCAATCCGATCCTTTATAAAATCTTCACTCACATCCGGGATGTATTGCAGCGCACACCACCGGCCCTTCTGGCATCTATCCGTGAAAATGGCATCATGATGATAGGCGGCGGCTCCCAGCTTCGTGGCATGGATGATTTGATTTCCAGAATCATAGGCGTGCCGGCCCGGGTGGCGGATCGTCCGTCCTACGTGAATGCTGTAGGTGCAGGCTCTGCTCTGAACTACATCAACGATTTCAGAGATTCCCTGCAGGACTTACATTGATTGACGATTTCTTTTCATAACGTCCATAGAATGAATCATAAAAAGTACGGCTTGGGGAAACCGGCTGTACTTTTTTTGTACCCTTCAGCGGTGGAGTGTGTAAAAATTAATATATTTAAAGAAAAAATTCATAGTCCGTGGTAAAATAAAACTGATAATACCCAATTACATAGACTGAAACGAGGGATACCTATGAAAACTTGGAAAAAAGCAGGACTTACAGCAGCGGCTGCTCTTATGATGGCAGTGCCTGCTGAGGCAGCAGAAGTTTCCCAGAGTGCCGTCCTTTCCGGCACAGTGACTTCGGTGGTGGATGTGAATTCACCGGTGAAGGAGGGACAGGTGCTGGCTACAGTGGATTCTCTGGTAGGGCCTGTGCCGGCGGCCCGGGCCGATGCAGACGGCGTGGTGACGAAGGTACTGGTTGTAAAGGGACAGCAGATTACAAAACAGGATACGGTGGCTGTCATTGAGACAAAGTAATGGATAAGGAGCTTCTAATGCATGCAATTTCAAGCAAGAAAATAAAAAGACTGGCTCTTTCGCTCTGCCTGGCACTGGGATGTGTCCTGCCGGCAGCGGCGGAGGAATTCCTTCCTCTGTCCGATGTGAAGGAAGGCATGCATGGTTATGCGAAAACCGTGGTGCACGGCACGAAAATCGATACCTTCGATGTGGATGTACTGGGCATTATGAAGAATAAAGGGAGCGCCGGCGGCGACCTGGTCCTGGTAAAAGTATCGGGCCCCCTCATTGATGAAACCGGCGGTATTGCCCAGGGCATGAGCGGAAGCCCGGTGTATATTGACGGTAAACTTCTTGGGGCCATTGCCTACGGTTTTCCCCAGTCCGACGGACGTATCGGTATGGTCACTCCGATTTCCGATATGCTCCGGCTGTGGATGGTGGATTCTAATAAGACCGGCGATGACAGGGGACATGATGCAAACCTTATTCCGCTGGCAACGCCTCTCATGGCTTCCGGATATACCCCGTCCGGCATGGATTTTCTCACCGATAAGATGAAGGATTTCAATATGGTTCCCTATTCCGCCGCAGCCGTGGGCGCTGATGAAATACCCCGGCCCCTGGAAGCAGGCGGCGCCGTGTCGGCTACCCTGGTCACCGGCGATTTGAAGCTGGGCGCCGTAGGCACCGTGACCTATGTGGATGGAGACCATATGGTGGCTTTCGGCCATCCCTTCCTGGATAAGGGGAGCTCCTCCTATTTCATGCATAATTCCTATATCTTTACCGTAGTTCCCAGCCACAATATTCCCTTTAAACTGGGCAGTGTAGGCGCGGAAATCGGGACGGTGAACGAGGACCGGGGTTCCGGTATCAGCGGCCTTTCGGGAAAAGTACCGGAATCGGTGCGTCTCCATTCCTCCGTGCTGGACGAGGATACGGGGCGGACAGGAAGTCTGAATGTGCGCATGGTGCAGAATGAACGGATGCTGCCCATGCTTTCTGTGACCTCCGTGTATAACAATATCAGCAACACCCTGGACAGGAACGGGGAGGGCACCGTGTCCCTTTCCTACACCCTCTTTCCGGAGGATTTGAAAAAGAAACCCTTTACAAGGTCCAATATGTACTGGTCTTCTAAGGATATTTCCGAACGGAGCGTGGATGAAATGTATAATGTCATCCGCATTCTGGAGCAGAACCGGTTTGAACCCTACAAGCTTCGTGACATTTCGGTGGACTTGAAGGTGACAAAGGAGAGGAAAACCGCCCAGCTCCTTGACGCTTCCGCTTCGCCTACGGTGGTGGCACCGGGGGATACGATTTACGTAAGGGCAAGACTTGCTCCCTATCGGGGAGAGGTGTTCTACAAGGACCTGGCTTTCATTGTTCCCAAGGACCAGCCCCTGGGGACAATGATTCTGGAAGTCAGGGGTGGCGGCGTGGTGCCCCTTCCCTATCTCATCCAGCAGCAGAAGTATAACCTCACCGATGAAATCCTGGAGCGTATCCGCACCTATAAGGATTTCAATGATTTATTTGACAAGCTGGAAAAGGAAGATAAAAACAACCAGGTGGTTGTAGAAATTCTGGACCCCAATGTGAGCATGATTTCCAAAGATGAGGAAAGCGGCACCAAGGCGGAAATCCAGGATAAGAGACCTTCTAAGAATCCGGACTATCTGAAGGGAAAGAATAAGGACGGACAGGAGGGAGAGAAGGAAGAGGACAGCCCCAAGAGCAGTGTGGACACGGACTACGTGGTTTACGGTGACGGGCAGTTCACCTTCCAGGTCATGTCTCCGGAAGACCGGGACAGAGCCCTTCGTAAACTGGCGAAATCCAACCAGAAGATGATTGCGGACATGAAGAACGAAGGAAAAGATTCCATTTCCGGAAAAGATAAGGACGGAAAGAAGGAAGAATCCAAAACGAATGTCGGAGAAAAGGATAAGAAGCCCGATACCGATAAGAAATCGGGTACATCCTATTTCCTGATGAGTGATACCATTACCCGTTTATAATTAAAGCATGCCGGGGGAAAGGAGGAGAACATGGGATTTCTGGAATCATTGGGACGGCAGACCCTGTCTATTTTTCACCAGCTTGGGGCTGTTATCCTGCTCCTTGTGGCAGCGGTTCGCGAAATCTCTGCCATCCGCGGCAAAGAAACCTGCCGCCAGTGCCTGTCCTTAGGGGTCCTTTCTTTTCCCATTGTGGCCCTGACCCTGCTATTCACAGGCATGGTGCTTTCCGTGCAGATTGCCGGAGAGCTGACCAAGTACGGCGCTGATTTTACTGTCGGCGCCATTGTGGCCATCGGCATCGGCCGTGAACTTGGGCCGGTGCTCTGCGGTGTGGTGCTGGCAGGCCGGGTAGGTGCCGCCATTACGGCGGAAATCGGTACCATGCGGGTGACAGAGCAGATTGACGCCCTTCGCTGCATGGCGGTAAGCCCCATAGGCTACCTGGTGGTACCAAGGCTTATTGCCTGCATGTGCATGCTGCCCATTCTTGACGTATTCGGCGTAGCCATCGGCGTGGGCGGCGGCATGATGGTGGCCTCCCTGTCCCATGGTGTTTCGTCCTATGTGTTCATGCATTCCATCCACGTGTACTGCGTGCCCTCCGACTTATATATCGGCGTTTTCAAATCCGTTATTTTCGGCATGATCGTGGCCCTGGTGGGCTGTGACAGGGGCATGACCTGTACTGCCGGGGCGGAAGGGGTAGGCAAGGCCACCACCCAGTCCGTGGTTTATTCCATTATCATGCTTTTTGCGGCCAATTATATTCTTTCGTCCATTCTTTTCTGAGAGGCTTTATGATTTCTATCAGACATGTGTACCAGACCTTTGGCAGCCGGCAGATCCTGAAGGATGTGAGCCTGACTGTAAAAGACGGGGAGACCATGGTCATCCTCGGCGCTTCGGGTTCAGGGAAATCCACACTGCTGAAGCTGATTATCGGGCTGCTTACGCCCACATCGGGGGAAGTGATGGTGGACGGGAAAGACATGGCCCGCCTGAGCGAAGCGGAACTGAATCAGGAAAGAAGACATATGGGGTTTGTCTTCCAGTATTCTGCCCTTTTTGATTCCATGACGGTGAAGGAAAATGTGGCCTTCGGCCTCCGCATGCATACGAAAATGGGAGAAGAAGAAATCGACAGGATTGTGAAGGAGAAACTCCATCTGGTAGGGCTGGACGGCATAGAAGACCTCATGCCCTCCAGTCTGTCCGGCGGCATGAAGAAAAGAGTGAGTCTGGCCAGGGCCATTGCTCTGGAGCCGAAAATTATTCTTTACGATGAACCTACAGCAGGCCTTGACCCCATCCGGTCTACCGATATCAGCCTCCTTATCAAGCATACGCAGAAAGTGCTCCATGCCACCAGTGTGGTGGTGACCCATGATTTGAAATCAGCGGAAATGATTGCCGACAGGATGGCTTTCCTTTATAAAGGTTCTTTCCTTGCCATCGGCAGGCCGGAGGAACTTAAACAGTCTCCTGATCCAAGGGTTCGGCAGTTTATGGAAGGACTGCCGTCGGACCCCGATTTTCTGAAAGAAGGTGATGCTCCTTGAAATGGTCTACAGAAGCAAAGGTGGGAGCCTTTTCCCTGCTGGGTATCCTTTTGTTTGCAGCCATTATCATTCAGCTGGGAAATACGGTGATTTTCGGTAAAAGCGGATTCCATGTAACCGGCTATTTCAAAGAAGCAGAAGGCATTGAACCGGGGAACCCCATCCATTATGCCGGCGTGGAAGTGGGCATGGTGGATAAGATTTCCGTGGAAAACGGGGAAGCGGTGCTCCGCCTCCGTTTCTACAAGGATGCCCAGGTACCGAGGGATGCGGATTTCTCCATCCAGACCTCCTCTGTCATGGGCGGCAGGTTTATCAAGGCTTCCGGCGGCCATCAGGAGAGGGGCTATCTTTCCGACGGCATGACAGTGCAGGGGAAAGCGGCTCCCGGTATCGACCAGGCCATGGATAAAATGGACAAGCTCATCAATTCCGCCCAGACCATGCTTGACGGTATCAATACGGTGGTAGGGGACCCGGCGACCCAGAGAAATGTGAAGAACAGCCTCAACAACTTTGATGCCGTTTCCGAAAACCTGGCCATCCTGACAGCCCAGGGCATTCAGACGGCCAATGAAATACAGGGGATTACCTCGCAGATTAATTCCATGCTTTACCAGCTCAACGGCGACGGCAAGACAGTGAATGATGCCCGTCAGATTATGGACAATCTGGTGGTGGCTTCTGAAAATGCAAAAGAAATTTCAGGCAACGCAAAAGAGATTTCCGGAAAAATTAATGGTATAATGAATGGGCAGACCAATTTTGATGTATCTGTTTCCGGCGAATTGTTATATAATACTAAAAAGGATGATTTTTCGCCGAATCTGTTTCTCCGCATAGGTAAAGGCACCTATGGACTCCTGGGGATTGAGTCGCTGACCAATGATCCTGTATATGATGCCGTATTTGGTAGGACGAGAGGGATATACGGCTATCATGCAGGCATTATCAGAAACAAACTGGGTGCCGGTGTGGACTACGAAAAGAACCGGTGGAAATTCTCGGCAGACCTCTACGATCCCAATGATCTGACCATGCGGGTTCGTGGAAGTTATGCGCTGGATGACCATTTCTTCCTCACCGGACAATCCATATTCCCCCATAATAACAGGGGCGGCGGTGAATATATCGGCCTTGGCTACAACTATTAATAGACATCTGTCTAGAAGGGATGAAATTTATGAATAAATATACCTACCGTATTTTGGCAGCTTCCATTGTAATGGCACTTTCGTTTGGGGTTGGTGCCCAGGCAAAGGGGTCTGAAACTCGCGTTACCACAGACCCTTCCATCACAGAAAAAGCTCTTGCCGCCCAGATGAAGCAGGTAAGTACCGATAAAAGTGTGAATTTCAATAATATGCTCATGCAGAAGAATCTGGGAGACGCCCTGACCGACGCAGCCGGTCCGGAAGCTTCTACCCTGGATATCGACCTTCGGGGTGCCGTTTCCACGGCTATCCAGAATAACCGAGATATTACCATTGCGGATTTGAATCGTAAGGTTGCTGCAGCGGCAGTGAGCGAAGTTGCTGCTAAGAAGAATCCCAGTGTATCATACAATTGGAACCGGACAGATTATAAGGCAGTTCCGGTTGTTGGGACCAAGTCTATGACTATTCCTGGAACCGATAGCAAGATTTCTGTTCCAAGTGGTGTTATTGGCTCTAATACTCATACTTATGCGCAAAATCTTCAGGTAACTTGGCCTATTTGGACATTTGGTAAGGTAGAAGGGGCAATTGATGTTGCAAGATACCAGAGAAATGTAAAAGATTTAGATTATTATAAGACAGAAGCGGATACAAAGCTTGCTGCGGTGAAGGCTTATTATACCTATCTGGAAAATATTAAGCTGGCCGATGTGCAGGCACAGTCTGTGGACGATTACGCCAGCCATCTGAAAAATGTACAGCAGCAGTTTGATGCAGGCATTGTGGCCAAATTGGATGTACTGACTTCCAGCACCTCCCTGGCCAATGCGAAGCAGAGCAAAATTGCCGCTGACAATGCAAGGGATATTGCAGAAGCCAACCTGAACAATATCATGCGTATTCCCATGAATACCAAGCTGAACCCGCTGGATAAGGATTTCCCGGAACCGGCCTTTGATATTACCATGGACCAGGCCATTCTGATGGCTCAGAAATACCGCTGGGAATTAATACAGCAGGATTATGCAGTAAAAATTGCTAAAGAACAGCTTAGGGTAGCCAAGGCAGGTTATTTGCCAACATTATCTGTCGGAGGCAGTTATGCTTGGGACACTGCAGGTTTATCCGGATTTGATAAAGATGACTGGAAAGTTCAGGGGGGATTAAGCTGGACTCCCTGGGATGGCGGTGCTACACAGGCTCAGGTAAAACAGGCTAAGGAAAATGTAAAGATTGCCCAGGAACAGCTGCTCCAGGCCCGTGAGACGGTGGAACTGGAAGTACGGCAGGACTACCTCAACATTCTTTCCTATAGAGAACAGATTCGTGCCACCGAAGCCGCTGTGGCCCAGGCAGAAGAAGCCTACAAAATTGCGGCTGTCCGTTACAGCAGCGGCGTAGGCATCAACCTGGATGTACTGGATGCGGAGCTGCAGCTCAATACAGCCAGAACCAACTACATCACCGCCCTTTACAATTACAACATCGGCCTGGCTACCCTGGAACACGCCATGGGCATTCCGGCAGTGATTCATCCCGAATTCGCATCGCCTCTGAACAAGGCCATTGAAAACAGCGGGAAATAAGACAGGTGCTAGGGAAGCGCTGATTAAATCGTTATCGGATTTCATTCTTGTATTTTTATTCAATGCAAGGAATCAGTCGACGCGAATAGTGAGCTATTTAAGGAGACTTATGACGCGGCATTGGATAAAAATACATATGAAATTTGATTCTGCGAATTAATCAGTGCTTCCCTAGGGGAATATCATTACGAGATGATTGCCTGCGTCCCCTTTAGGGTGGCAAAGGAACTGGATTCGTAGGGGAGTGAAGCGACCTGAGAATCCAGTGACATGCTTTCCCGTGGAGAAGAGGGCCACGAAGTGGCGAAGGGGTGCTCCACGGTACACGTCCATAGTGTCTGTGGATGGTCTACCAGTTCACTAGCCAACTAGCTCACTAGCACACTAGTCCACTCGTCATTCTGAGCGAAGCGAAGAATCCCGGTACACGCTGATAGTGACACATAAGAACAAAGAAACCAGATACAAGAAACTAGAAACTAGAAACCAAAGAACCTAGAGAGTCATACATTGGGGAGATACCTTTGAACAGTAAAATCAAATGGTGGCTGAATGGGATAGCTGCATTTATTTTCGTGCTGCTATGCGCCATTTACCTCCTGATCCGACCGATAATTGTACAAAACCTGGAGCCGGTGCTGAAAGAGCAGCTGGGAGGAAGGGTGAATGGCACCCTTTCCTGGCAGGCCATGGACCTGGACCCTGAACTTAATCTTTCCTTTACCAAACTGGAACTGAAGGATGAGAACGGGGCAGATGTGCTTTCTGCGCCTACGTTGACCGTAGGATGGACTATGTCTTCCCTCTACAACTATCTTATCAACAATGCCGGCGTGGCCTCCGTGGTAAAGGATGTAACCGTGGAGGATCCGGAGCTCTCTTTGGCCCAGAAGGCTGACGGTACTTGGAATGTAAGCACCATTCTGAAACCGTCTGAATCTTCCGACAGCGGCGTGTTTACAGGGAAGGTTATCATTTCAAACGGCACGGCGAAAGTGAACACCGCCAAGGCAGGGGAGATGACCCTTTCTGCTTTGAATGGTTCCTTTGCATGGGATGAAAACTCTCGGATTACCGGCGGTCTCAAGGGCACTTTCCTTGACAGCGCTTTCAAGAGCTCTCTTGATTACAAGGACAGCGGTCATATGGAAATCAATGTAAGCACAGATCCCATTCCATTAAAATCGCTGCAGCCGCTGCTGGATGCTTTCCCCCAGCTTCAGAATCAATTAACACTGGATAACGGTACTGGTAGGGTAACGGACGCGAAAATCTGGAAAAGTGACGGCGCCGTTGCCTACCGGGTGACCGGTTCTTTTAACCATGCTGCTCTTAGCTATGATAATTATGTTCTAGCTGATGGAGCAGCCTTTTTTAATATAGAAAACGGTGTAGTTTCCCTGTCCCGTGTGTCGACTCTGGTGAATGGACAGAAGCTGACCGGTGATGTTTCCGTGGATACCAATGCGGAAAGCCCTGTATTCCAGGGCAGTGTATTTCTCCATCAGGTGGACGTGGGGGCGCTTCTTCCCGATTACAATGTTTCCGGCATTCTGGATGGGAATCTGGATTTTGCAGGTACCATGGACAATCCCTCTGTTTCCGGTGCCCTTACCGGAGAGGGGCTTTCCTATGAAGGATATGATGTAAAACGGGCTAAAGCTGTTTTTGCGTACCAAGATGATAAATTGACCGTTTCCCATTTAGAAGCGGACAGGGACGGAGGCCATCTGGAAGGACGGGCCTCCTATGATAGGCTGGGCGGCGACTTTTCCGTAAGCCTTCTGGCAAATAATATCAATCTTGACGGGCTTCCTGTCAATTCTCCTGTTACCGGCACCGTAAGCGGCTATGGACTGGCGGAAGGAAATTACCTGAACGGCTCTCTTTCCCTGAGGAAAGCATCGGCCTCCATGGAAGGCTCGAATCTTTCCTATGACAATATGGCTGCCGGAAATCTGTCCGGCTTTGGCAGTTATGATGGCAGCAGCTGGCAGGTTACAGCTCTGGGAAGCGGAATTTCCTATGACGGCATGTCTTTCGACAGCCTTTCCTTCTCAGCAGAAAACAGGGACGGCGTGATTACCGTTCCCTACCTGTCTGGAGCAGGGGAAGAAGGTTTCTTCACAGGAAATGGCTATTACAGCGATAACGGCATGAATTTTGATGTGGAAATTTCCGACATGAATCTGGCACCTTTTTCCTCCTATGCAGGAGTGGACCTGGGCGGCCGGGTATGGGCCAAAGCCCATGTAACCGGTACTCCGGATAAGCCGGAAGGAACTTTTGACTTCAGGGCTGGAAATGGTTATGTGAAAAATGCTGCCTTTGACAGTGTGGATGGCCATGCGGTCCTTGCAGGGGACAGGGCAGCTATTTCTTCCCTTGTCTGGGATGGCCCATCCGGGCACCACAGCATCAGCGGAACCATCGGTATCAGTGCACCTCATGATATGAATTTTTCTGTGAAGACGAAAGAAACCAGGATTGAAAGGCTCCTTTCCCTGGCAGACCTTGATTATCCGGTGACCGGCTGGATTTCCAATGACCTTTCTCTTACAGGAACGGTGGATCATCCGGTGGTATCCGGTGATTTTCACGCATGGAGCGGCTCCGTCATGGGTGAGCTTTTCCAGAGTATTTCCGGTAAGTACAGCTATGACGGGCAGGATGTAACTTTGGAAAACTGCCTTGGCTACATTTATGACGGCACCGCCCTGGTGAATGGCAAAATCAGGGGGAAGGATTTGGAACTGGAAACATCTCTTACCGATGTCAGCATTGAAAGAATTCTTCCTGGAAAGGGCATCGAAGGTACCCTTTCCCTCCTGGGCCATGTGAGAGGCACCACGGACAGTCCCGTGTTTGATGGTATGGCTTCCACCAGGCAGATTACCATTGCCGGCAATACCATCAGGAACGTGTCTGCCGGCATCCACTATAAAGACGGTCTGATTTCCCTGGATGAAGGCAGTTTCCGTCAGAAGCAGGGAATTTTTACCTGGAAGGGCAGTTATAATACCAATTCCGGTGTACTGGACGGATTTTTGAAATTTGACAGCTGGAACATCAAAGATATAATGAGATTCTTCAATAAGGACGTGGACGGCGTAGACGGACAGGTGGAAGGCAGCATGCGCATCAGCGGTACCACCGATTCACCGAATGTAAATTTCAATGCCCATGTGCTGGGCGGCCATCTGGGCAGCGCAGTGCTGGGAGAGGGGAAAGTGGACTTCTCCTACATGAACGGCGCCCTGTCCATCCGCGAATGTCGTATTCCCATCGGCTCCGGCGTCCTGGCAGCCCAGGGCTCCATGAACAGTGCAGGGGACCTGGATATCCAGGCAGCAGCTAAAGATATGGATATTTCCTGGATTCCACAGGTCCTGGGCAAAAAAGATGTTTCCATAGGAGGAAATCTGACGGCTGCCATTATCCTTTCGGGGAATAAGAAGGAGCCGGTGGCCGATATTTCCGTAGGCCTTACAAATCCCCGGTACGGGGACATTACCTTTGACAGCATGTCCCTCATGGCCAATGCGGCCAACAATGTGGTTACCGTGCAGAACGGCCTGATTTCCAGAGGCCAGTACAGAGCCAGCATGAAGGGCACCCTTCCGGGCAATGTATTCACCGGAAGTACCACGGACAAGGCGGTGCCTCTTAATCTGGACATTAACCTGGATGAGGCAGATATGAACATGCTGGCCATTTTCTTCAAGCCCGTTACGGCAGCCAGCGGACCTATCCACGGCCATGTAACCGTGGCGGGGAGCTATGACAATCCACTCCTTCTGGGCGGCATTAATGTAAAGGATGGCTCTCTGTCCCTGATGACCATGAATGAAGCCATTTCTCCTATTAATATGAACCTGTCCTTCTCCGGTAATGAATCCCATCTGGAAGGAAGCGCTGCTTTCGGCGGCGGCAGCCTTACGGTGAACGGCGACGTTTCCTGGGACCATATGAAGATTGGAAATTATAAAGGGGAACTTCATATCCATACCCCTTCCATTAATTCCACCTATTATAAAGGAGCACTGGACGGGGACTTTACCTTCGGCGAAATCGAAAGGTTTGAGAAACCCGGTATTTCCGGCACCCTGAAGGCGGAAAATGCGGTGGTGGATATTCCCTTTACCCTCCTGGGCGATTCCGGCGGCACCTCTCTGGACATGCTGGCTAAGATTGATGTGACCATTGGAAATAATGTGCGCCTGTACAACAGCGCTCTCTATGACATGATGGTGAAAGGAAATCTGGCCATCAGAGGCCCCGTTTCTGCGCCTTTTGTTACCGGCCGTGTGAATGCGGAGAAGGGCACTGTGAAAATCAACACCACCGAATTCAAGATGAATGAAGCTAATGCTAGCTGGAGCGGCGAACCGGGAAATCTTCTCCCCGATGTTCATGCCAAGGCTTTCACCAAAGTAGGCCATTATGCTGTTACTGCAGAGCTGGACGGCCCGCCCGGTAATATGAAGACCACCTTCCACAGCGAACCGGCGCTGAACGATACGCAGATTCTCATGCTGCTTACCCTCCATCAGAGCCCGGATGCCAAGGATAACAATGGTGCTATGGAAGGGGCCCTTTTCAATGCGGGACTGACCATGCTTTTCGGCAACGGAATTCAGGATTTCCTGCAGGACAAGATCGGACTGGACCAGATTTCCATTACCTCCAGCCTTACGGACTACTATGACAATATGGATGATAATAACGACAGCTATTACTACATCAAAATCGGCAAATACATTTTCAATGATTTCATGCTTACCGCTACCATGGGCATGAATAACGATGAAAAGAGTATCGGTGCCCATTATGATTTGAACTCGCGGGTAGGCCTTTCTTCGTGGTATAATAGTAACCATGACAGTTATGTAGGAACAGACTGGAGTTTCAAATTCTAGGAGATATAGATGCTGGAAGAATACAAATCCTTCCTCGCCACGCTGACTAAGCTTTCGCGGGAGGAGGAAGAAGAACTGTGGAAACAGTATAAGGAAAAGGACCTTCTGGAGGCCAGGCAGTCGCTCATCGAACATTACCAGCCCCTGGTTTTCCGGGAGGCCATGAAATACGGCCTGCAGGAAGCGGTGACGCTGGACCTCATCCAGGAAGGCACCGTAGGCCTCATGGAGGCGGTGGAGCGGTATGATCCATCCCTGGGCGTTGCTTTTTCCCTCTATGCCCTTCACCGGGTACGGGGACGTATGCTGAATTTCCTCCGTAAAAATGGGGCGGAAGTGCTTCTGGAAGACGGGGAAGAGGAAAAGGTCTTCCTCACAGAAGCCATTCCCGATACGGCCTTTGAATCCGCCGATAAAAGCGTGCTCAATATGGCCGTTAGCCATGCGGTGTCAAGGCTTCCCCTGAAGGAACAGGACGTCATACGCCGGGTATATTTGGATGAGCAGACTGCGGCGGAAACCGCCGATGCCATGGATGTGAGCACCGCCTATGTGTATCGTTTGGAAAAAAGAGGCATCCGCCGTCTACGGGGTATGCTTTCCAAATTGATTCATGACAGAAAATAGTGTAATATAGGTGAAAATGAGCGATTGATTAAGAGAAAAGGCGATACAGTCAGATTTATGATTATTTACTGATGTTCTTTTATACTTCTCCTTTGTTGATTATGGATTAAAGGGGAAATCGTATTCCCGGTTTCCCTGACAGGGAGGTATTATGTCAGGAGATAAACTGAAACGGGTGCAGGCTGTAAGGAAATGGCTTGAAAAAGCGGAACATTCCTACAGCAGCCATAAAGAAATTACCGGAGAAATCAATCTCATCATGGCGCAGGCTGAGATGCAGCGCCTGAATGAAACTCATAAAAATTCCAAAGTCCGCCGCTGGATGATGCGGGGAGCTGCCATGGGTGCCGCCTTTGCCATTTTCCTTGGTGTGAATGCTTTCTGGAGCCTTATGGAGCCTAAAGCGGAAGAACCGGGAAGCCCGGTGCAGATTGTGATTAATGAATCACCGGCTCAGGCAAAGGAGGAAACGGAAATCACCGTTCCTGCAGGCGAGGATAAGAGCCTGTCCGCTTCTATTTCCCCGGAAACGGTGAAAGCTGCACCGGTGCCTTCCTACAGCGCTCCGGTAGAAGAGGCCGCTCCTGTTTCTCCAGTGGAAGCACCGGCTGTGAGAAGTACGCCTGCTCCGCAGGCAGCGCCAAGACCGGCCCTTTCGGATAAGGAAATTCAAAGTGTTGTTGGAGAAGCGGGTCGGGCCCTTAGGGGCCAGGCCTGAAACAGCATCGATTTCATAAAGAAGAAAACGATGCTCGGCCTCTGATATAAATTAAGAAAACTCTTACTACTCTACAAATACTGAGGAGGAATTTATGATTACATCTAAAAGCAGAAAAGTCGTGCTTCTTTCCGCTGTTCTGCTGTCCCTTTCCGGATGGACTGCCTTTGCAGATGCACCGGATATGGCAGTCAGCAGCCAGGGCGGGATGACCCAGAGCGCCATGATTAACGTGAAAACCGGTCAGCAGGCAGGCGGCGCAGGACAGATTACTGATGAAACGGCAGATAATAAAACCGAATCTTCCGTAGCAGTCCAGCAGTCTCAGCAGACCGTGGCCGTAGGGGATGCATCCCTCTACTTGTCCAAGGCAGACGATGAAGCCATTGAGGCGCAGGTGGGGAAAACCATTACATCCGTTGATTTCTCCGGTATCCCGGAAGAGGTCAAAACAAAACTTTCTCCTCTGGTACAGAGCAAGCCCGGCACCCAGGTCACAGAAGAAGGGGTCAGAAATGATGTGGCTTCCCTGGGCTCCACCGGCGTATTCTCCCAGATTACTCCTGCCTTCACACCGGTTCCGGAAGGGGTAGGCATTACCTATCAGCTGGCAGCCAATCCTATCGTCCATGACGTAGCTTTCACAGGAAACACCGTATTCACCAGCGACTACCTGAAATCCATTATGGATATCCCCCAGGACAGCGTGCTGAATTTCGTCCTGGTGAACCAGAAACTGAAGCAGATTGAAGACCTGTACCTGAAACAGGGCTACATGCTCGTTTCCATTCCTTCCGTGAATGTTTCCTCCGACGGCACCCTCCATGTGGATATTTCCGAAGGTGTGGTGGAAGACATCGTTCTGGTAGGCAATGATAAGACAAGGGATAAGGTTATTACCCGCGAATTGAAGCTGAAGAAGGGCAAACCCTTCAACAAGTTCCAGGCCAGCCGAAGCATGGAAAGACTGTACAACCTGGGCTACTTCGAAGATGTAAACATGAAGCTTCTTCCGGGCAAGGAAAATGAACATAATGTAATTATCGAAATCGATGTGATTGAACAGAAAACCGGTATCGTCACTGTAGGTGCCGGCTACTCCGATTCCGACGGCACCGTAGGTATCGTGGAACTGGGTGATACCAACTTCCGCGGCACCGGCGACAAGGTGAACTTCCACTGGGAATTCGGCGGCGCAGGGGACGGCAAGAACTACACCATTTCCTACACCCATCCATGGATTAACGATAACGGCGACTCCCTGGGCGCATCCATTTTCAACCGTATTTACGAATACGATGACTACGATGCCAAGGGCCATGAAATCGCCGAATACGATAAGAGAAGAAAAGGCTGGAACCTCACCTGGGGCCATGTAACCGATGAATATCGGACCAACTACTTCAACTTCGAATCCTCCAAGGAATCCTACGATGACCATGACGGATTTGACTGGCAGGGTCATGCGGAAGATAAATTTAATGATTTTGGCTCTTATGGCTATACGTCTAGGGATGAAATGAAGGCTGCCTGGAAAAAAGCTATTTGGGATAACTTCGGTACCACCAACAGCTTTACCTTCACCCATGTATTCGATAACCGCGACAACTACTTCAATGCCAGCAAGGGTCACAGGCTTTCCTTTGCAGCCCAGTGGGGCGGCCATGGCCTGGGCGGGGACTATGACTTCTACAAGTTCACTGCCGAAGGCCGTTTCTACAAGAACCTTGGCAGCAGCCATATCCTGGCTCTCCGCCTCATGGCTGGTTACATTGACGGCGACGTTTCCTACGGCAACCTCTTCAGCCTGGGTGGCTCCAACACCCTCCGCGGCTATGAAGACGACCAGTTCAAAGGTAAGAAAATGTACGCCGGCACCCTGGAATACCGCTTCCCCATTGCGAAGAAGGTACAGGGCGTACTCTTCACCGATGTGGGCAGCACCTGGAGCCTGGACTCCGGCAAGATTCCCTGGTACGATGACGATGACTCCCTCAACTGGGCAGTGGGCGTAGGCCTCCGCCTCCAGACACCAATCGGACCAATCCGCCTTGACTACGGTCACGGCGACCAGAATAAATTCCACTTCAGCTTCGGTACCCAGTTCTGATTTTGAGGAGGAGGACTATGTTTTCTTCCTTACTGAAAAAACAGATGATGCGGGCAGGATTTCTTCTGCTCGTTTCTTCTTTTCTCCTTCCCTTTTCGGCAGAGGCAGCGCCTATTGAAAAGGTGGATGTTTCCCTGTCTGCGGTGGGAGGGGACCTGCCGCCGGCGGTGGAAAAACGGGTCATATCCAGTATTTCCTCCATCGGAAACAGGGTGCTTGTGGGAAAAGAAGAGAGCCTTTTTTCCCTGAACAGCAGCGCCTACAATAAGGTGCTGGCGGATATTATCAACCGGGTGGTCATCGGTTATGTGGTGTCGGACCTTACCGTCAGCTACGGCAGGGATACGGCCCTTCATGTGACCCTCCAGCCGGTGGGACAGATTATCCGTCATGTGGATACGGAAATCGACTACGGCGGCCTTACGCCGGAGGCGGCCCGCTACGTGGCAGCAGATACGGCGGATGTGCCGGCGCTCATGGATAACCTGCTCATCGGCCTTCCGGTGGATTCAGTGGGCTGGGCGGAAAGTGTTTCCCAGTCTGCAGGAAGGGACCTCCTTTCCCAGATTCTTCCGGAATTCCAGGCCAACTTTGAAGTGGAGTCCGGGGAAAATACGAAGGTGAAAATTTACCTCATTCCCCAGGGAAAAATCGTCCGCTCCAGCAGACTGACCTTTGAAAAGACCACCATTCCCCGGCTTCTTATGCTTCGGGCGGCGGAAGAAACGGAAACAGCCCTTTCTGCCCTCCGCGGCCTTCCGGTGGACTTTGTGACCCGGCATTCCGGCAAAATTTCCTCTGACATGAATGATATCCTGAAAAAGGATTCCTTCATAGAGAAGTACGGTATCGCCACTGATACTACCCTGATTTCCGGTGAAACGGCGGAGCTTCGTGTGAACGCTCTGACAGACCATTGGGTCATCCGCACGGAGGTGTGGCTGGATGCCGGCAGAGACGGAGACAAGAATACGGCAGTGGAAGGCATGCTGGGCCATTATATAGGGAGGCACAGCACTGTGTTTGGGGAAGCCCGTTTCTATCCCGGCCCCATGGACTGGAATGTGTATGGCGGCTTTTCCCATCAGTTTGGCTCCTTCATGGACCTGGGCTATAAGTATGATTTCGTGGACAACGCCAACCATATCTTTGGCAATGTGCCTATTGGAAATAAATTTTCCCTGCGTTACGACAGGGATTTCAAGAAGAGGGAAAATGAATTTGGATTTTCCTACAAAATTCATAATTACATTACCCTGGAATACGTGTATAATGATGAAGATGGCAAATGGCTGAGACTCATTGCCAATTTATAAAGGAGTGGATTTATTATGATGACAACTCTTGGAAACAAGAAGAATGTGAAGATTTTTTCCTTTGCCCTGGCAGGTGTATTTATTGCGTCTGTGGCAGTAATGGCTGTAGTATCCATGGGGGATACGGCTAACGCTGCTCCTACCTCTGACATCGGCGTGGTGGACCAGAGAGAAGTGATTTCCTCCAATGGCCAGCTGGCTTTGAACTACCAGCAGAAAATGAAGGAAACCGCCGATGAAATGCAGAAGGACTTCGACGCTAAATCCGCCGGTATGTCCGATGCAGACAAGGAAAAACTGTTCAACGACATGCAGCAGCAGTTCAACCAGAAACGGACTGCCATTGAAAAGGACATGGAAGACCAGGTAACCGGCGCTGTGAAGTCTGTAGCCTCCAAGAAGGGCCTTTCCCTGGTGGTAGATAAATCCGCTGTCATTTATGGCGGCACTGATATTACCAAGGAAGTGACCGATGCACTGAATAAATCCATCTCCGCGTCCCAGTCTTCCGCCGCCTCCCAGAGCAAATAACGGAGGCCGGAGATGATGCACCGCAGGTTTCTCTCTGCTGCTGTTTCCGTTATGGCTGCCCTATCCCTGGTGCTTTCCGGCTGCGGGACGAAAAAGGAAGAAACTCCCCCTCCGCCGGCAGTGCACTATGGCGTGGCAGATCTGGAAACACTGGTGAAGGCACACCCGAAATACAGCGAGTATTTCAAACTGGAAACTGAATATAACCATATGCTGCAGCAGTACCAGACAGAGCGGAACAGACTCATCGAGGTTTCTTCCAAACAGCAGAAAATCAATGCGGCCCTGGCTGATACGGCCCGGCGGGCAGCAGCGGAAAACGAGCTGAAAACGAAGGTGAAGGCCAGGGAGGATGAACTCAATGAAGGGCTGAAGAAGCTCTATGGGGACATCGAGAAAAAGCATGCCGCCAAAGGTTCAATGAACCTGGAAACCCTGACGCCTGAAGAACGGGCGGAAATGGCCAATCTCCAGATGAAGCTCACCGTCCTTGGCGTCACCGGCGATGAAAAGGAGCAGGTGAAGGAAGAACTTCACAAGCTCATGGACCTTCGCACGGCCCGTGAAAAGGCGGACACCGCAGGGTGGAGCGAAGATGAGGTCAAAGAGATGGCGGAAGCTAAATCAAAGGCCCAGTCCGAGCTGGAAGCCTATTCTGCTTCCACCGCCGACGAAATCAGGAACCGTCTTGAAAGTGAAGGAAAGGCTGATATTTCCCAGACAGAAGAAAGCTTTGCCGAAAACCACACGGAATGGGATAATGAATGGCAGGCCCGCATTGATAATAAGCAGAAGCAGATGGCGGCTGTGAAGAAGGAAATCATGGCGGATATTGAACAGGAAGCGGCAAGGCTGGCTTCTGAGAAGAATCTGGACATGATATTCTCCAAGTACAAGGCCAATATCAGCGCAGATGATGTAACTGGCGACCTGGCAGGCCGCATTGTGAATATACAGAAATAAGCAGGAGGAACAGAATGAATAAGGCTTCGTTGAAAAAACTGGCCTGCATAGGAATGATTGCCTTTGCCGCCGTCATTACCGGCTGCGGCAGTGAGCATAAAGTGGCAGTGGTGGACTACCAGAAACTGGAAGACCAGTCCCCCAAGATTAAAGCAATCCAGCAGGAAATCACCGATAAGGACAAGGAAATCAGCAATCGTCTGGCAGAGGACTCCAAGAAGGGCCTTTCCGACGAGGACATGCAGAAAAAAGTGCAGTCCGCCCAGCAGGAGCGCATGATTTTCATCCAGAGCAAACAGAAGCAGATCGAATCCATGATCCAGTCCCAGGCAGGCATTATTGCCAAGGAAAAGAACATCGGCATTGTTATGAATAAAATGTCCGTACCCGCCGGTGCTGTGGACATTACAGACGAAGTACTGGCAAAAATTGACGGAGGCGCTTCCAAAGCCGCTTCTTCCCAGTCCAAGTGAGGATACATATGAAAAAAACAGCAGGTGAATTGGCAGAAATCGTAGGCGGCAGGCTCTATGGGGACAGCACCGTCGAAATCGATGATGTAAGAAGCGCTGAAAGCGCAGGTCCCTCCCATATTACCTTTGCCCGCGGCATTTATGCAGAGCATATTGAAGAAATGAAGGCAGGAGTCATCCTGGTGGATGAACTGCCCGCCCATTACACGAAAAACCTCATCGTGGTGCCTGACTGCAGGCGTTCCTTCGGCGATCTGGTGGACCTCTTCCATCCTGAAAGCCGCTATACCCCCGGTATCCATCCTACCGCCGTGGTAAGTGATAAGGCGGTTATCGGTAAAGACGTATGCATCATGCCCTACGCTGTTATCGATGAAGGCGCCCGGATCGGGGACCGCACCGTGATTTTCCCCTATACCTACGTGGGAAAGAATGCGGTGGTAGGTGAGGACTGCGAAATTAATCCGGGATGCGTCATTCATGAAAATACAATGATCGGAGACCGGGTGGTTCTCCGCGCCCATGCAGTGGTGGGGGGACAGGGCTTTGGCTTCTCCACAGATGAAAAGGGTCATCATCACCATATCCGCCAGCTGGGGAAGGCAGTCATCGGCGATGACTGCGAGCTGGGCGCCGGCACTGCCGTGGATAACGGTGCCTTGAACGATACCGTGGTAGGCCGGGGAACGAAAATCGATAACCTGGTACACCTGGGACATAATGTGCAGGTAGGGGAAGACTGCTTCATTATCGCCCAGACCGGCGTAGCCGGATCCACCACCATCGGAAACCACTGCATTCTCGCAGGACAGACCGGTATCAACGGCCATGTAAAGATTGCAGACAACGTGATTCTTGGCGGCAAAACAGGGGTTATCGGAAACATCAAGGAACCGGGCGTGTACATGGGATATCCTGCCCGCACCCACGCCCAGTGGGGCAGGGTAGAAGTCATGATTTCCCATCTGCCGGAACTGATGAAGAAAGTCCGTCTTCTGGAAAAGAAACTGAAAGAAGCGGAAAAGAAATAACCGGTTTATTCACATGAAGTGGTTATTCAACTCATTTACAGGAGGGGGGACAGGGTCTTTATGACAAGAAGACCCGGCCCTCTTTCTTTTTTCATTTAGAGGTTTGGTTATGGGTGCAACATACAGATTACTGAAAATGCTGGGCTGGGCGGCCTGCCATCTGTCCCCCTCCGGCGCTGAAGCCATGGGAAGGGGTCTGGGCTCCTTTTTCTGGACCTTCGTTCCGCCTAAAAGAAAGAAACTGGCAGTGAACAATATCCTCCGCGCCGGCATTACGAAAGACAGGAAGGAAGCGGAGCGGATTGCCAAAAGTTCATCGCTGCGCTTCGGCCCCCTGGGGATTTCCATGTTCCGTTTTCCCCTTCTTAATAAAGACAATATCAGTGACTATGTCACCATCAGGGGAAAGGAAAAACTGGACGCCCTGAAGGAGGAGGGGAAAGGCTGTATCCTGGCTGCCACCCACTGCGGCAACTGGGAAGTGGAAGGGGCGGCCCTTGCTCTTTACGGCTATCCTCTCCTTTCTGTGGCCATGCAGCAGAAAAACAAGGATTTTGATCGTTTCCTCTGCGAGTACCGCTCCATGCCCGGCCAGAAGGTGGAATACAAAACAGGTGTAAGAGACATGCTCCGCCGTCTGAAACAGGGCTACTTCGTAGGTCTTCTCTGCGACCAGGACCCCGGCGACACAGGCATCCTGTCCCCATTTCTTGGACAGGAAACACTGACCGCCACAGGCCCTGCCCATTTTTCTCTCCTCACCGGCCTTCCCGTGATGACCGCCTTCATTCACGAAACAAAGCCCTGGCACTATGAAATTATTATCGGAGAGCCTATTTGCGCTGACGAAGGGCTGAAGAAAAAAGAAGCCATCAAAAACATTACGGACAAGGTGAATGTGCGGCTGGAAGGATGGATACGAAAATACCCGGAAGAATGGTTCTGGCTCCACAACCGGTGGAAATGGACCGACTATTTCCATCCGGAACTGAAAGGAGGGCACCATGAACCAGCTGAAAACTGAAAAGATGGAAATCCATGGCATTCCTGTTACCGTAGTGCATCCGCCGGTAGAAACCGGAAAGCCTGCCATTCTTTACCACGGCTGGAGCAGCCGCTCCGAATACCAGATCACCAAAGCCTCCATCCTGGCGGTGAATGGCTATACCGTTTTCATTCCCGAAGCTCTCTATCATGGCGAAAGGGGAGCCCTTACGGATTACTACCAAAAGGAAGATTATGATATTTTCTGGAAAACCATTTTCCGGAATATGGAAGAATTTCCTTTCCTTTCATCCTATATCAAAGAAAGATTCAGCGAAAAGCCCTTCATCCTGGGCCACTCCATGGGCGGTCTTTCTGTTCTGGGCATAGGAAGCATCCATGGACAAGACCTGAAAGGTATCATCTGCTTCAATGGCTCCGGCGACTGGCTCATGACCCATCTCTTTATTCAGGCACGCTTTGGCATGTACGTGGAAAAAGACTGGCCTCTCTATGATGAAATCGAAAAGAAATCGCCTATTAATCACTTGGATACTCTCAAGAATGTTCCCATCTTCATGACCAACGGTGACAGCGATAACTCCATAGACCCCAGGGCCCAGGCCCACTTCTGTGACGAACTGCTGAGGGCAGGAGGAAAAGCAGAAAGAGTGACCTATCCAGGACTCGGCCATTTCGTGACCACCAATATGATGGACGACGGGATGAAATGGATGGAAGGAATGGCTGACCGGTGATTGATCTGGAAGGGGCTGGGAACACGGCCTGCGGCCGTGAGGGTTGACGGCCCTTCGAGCCGAGGGTTCTAAAGGGGCTTAAGTTTGACAGCGGCTTCGCCGCTGAGGGGTTTAGTGGGCGCCTTTTAAATAATTGAAGGCGCCAGTATAGATAAAACAACTTTAGCGGGCTAGTGAGCTAGTGGACTAGTAAAACCAAACAACCGCCCTTCGGGCGAGGGAAATGCGTTCCCCCTTGCCCGCTTCGCGGGACTTCTCCTAAAGGGAAGCGTGTCACTGGATTCGTAGGGAGACCTTAGGCGACTGAGAATCGTGTGACACGCTTCACACCGTGGCAAAGGTGGTGCCGTAAGGCACCAAAGGGGGAGAAGCCACCGGCAGGTGGCTAACTCGCAGTCATGTTTAGAGTGACTTATGCAGCGGGAAGGCAATCCCGTAACGCAGGCTCCTTCCTCAGGTGGCAATCCTGCATAGGATTGCCAAGTCGGGCAAAGTTGGCCCTGTGTAGAGCAGAAATAGAGCAACATTGTCATTCTTAACCTCGTACACCCTATGTGGTCAGACACCGAAAGGAAGGCCCTTTTATGGGCAGGCTAAGGGCCAATTTGTCTGCCCTTGGAAATCCTTTGCAGGATTTCCACTCACTCAAGGGGCAACGAGAATTAAGAAGGGCCTTCCTTGTGTTTGCCTGACCGGAATGGAGCCTACTAGATAGGGCTGAGGATAGGTCCTATTTGGGGTAATAGAACTGACGCTCCTATCCTCTAACGCACTTCGTCTTGCAGCACCAGTGACACAAATGTAAATCCCGTAACGCTGATTTTATAAGCATAGCCGCCAAAGGCGGCTATCCACAACCCTCGACCCGTAGGGTCGTCAAACCTAAGAACCCTCCGGCCATAGGCCGGTCAATCTTAAGAACCTTCCCCTCTGAACCCGAGCCGCAGAGCGGCTCCAATGGCAATACCAACATTCTCAGCGCCACAGGGCGTGTCAACGAAAGGAGGCCTGTTTCTGAGTTACAATAAGAACATCATCACTCTGGTGGCCAGTATGTTTCTGGTTGCTTCCGGCTACACCATGGTGATCCCATTTCTTCCTCTGTATCTGGGGGAAATGGGGGTACCGGATAATGAAATATCCCTTTGGACGGGCCTTGTTTTTTCCAGCTGCTTCCTGGTGGCCGGCATCATGGGGCCGATCTGGGGAAAACTGGCTGATTTGGGCGGCAAGAAGAAAATGGCTGTCCGGGCAGCGGTGCTTCTGGGCTTTTCCTATCTTTTCTGCGGCCTCTGCCAGAACCAGTATCATCTGATGGCAGCCCGTGCGTTCCAGGGCTTTGCCAATGGGTTTGTAGCTGCTTCCATGGCCATTATTTCCGACAGCGCCGAATCAGACAAGCTGGGCGGCACTCTGGGCATGGCACAGACCTCCCTGGTGGTGGGAGGCATTTTAGGGCCTCTCATGGGCGGCGCCCTGTCCCATGCTTTTGGTATGCGGAATACCTTTTTCCTTTCCGCTCTTTTCCTCTGGATTGTGGCGGCAGCGGTGATTCTTTTCGTGAAGGAAAAGAAGTCAACTGTTATCCATAAGAAAATGGAGAAAACCTCGATTTCCCAGGACCTTTCTTATGCTGCCCGTACACCGTCCCTGCGGGAGCTTCTTCTTCTCACCTTTTTCCTGCAGACCACTCTCCTGATGATACAGCCGGTGACTTCTCTTTATGTGGGAGAGCTCATGCACCATGAAGGAAATATCGAGCTCACCGCCGGCTTCATTATGTCCAGCGGCGGTTTTGCCGGTGCTTTGACTACCACCCTCTGGGGAAAATTCGGGCAGGAAAGGGGCTATTACTATGCCATGGCGCTGACTCTATTTTCTGCCGGTGTCTTCACCATTCTCCAGTCCATTCCTGATTCCATCTGGGGATTTGGCATATGCCAGTTCCTGGTGGGATGTTTCGTCATCGGCGCCAATCCATCCATTAATGCGGCATTGGTGGAGCATACGCCTTCTGATTTCCGCGGGCGTATTTTCGGCCTGTCCAATACGGCCCAGCAGTTTGGAAATATGTGCGGCCCCCTGCTTTCCTCAGTCATTTCCATGGCCTTCGGCATCTGGGAAGTGTATCTGGCAGCCGGACTGATTCAGCTCCTTTTAGGTGTGAAAGTGTGCATGACCCATAGGAAGGGGACAACTTAGTGGGGACACGGCCTGGCGGCCGTGAGGGTTTTGAGGTTTGACGGGGCTTTTGCCCCGAGGGTTCTTAAGTTTGACAGCGGCTTCGCCGCTGAGGGTTTTGGTGGGCGCCTTTTAAATAATTGAAGGCGCCAGTATAAATAAAACCTTTACAATCGCCCTTACGGGCGAGGGAAAAGACACCAGAGGTGGCTAACTCGCCGTCATGTTTAGAGTAACTTATGCAGCAGGAAGGCAGTCCCGTAACGCAGGCTCCTTCCTCAGGTGACAATCCTGCATAGGATTTGCCAAGTCGGGCAAAGTTGGCCCTTAGCCTGCCCATAAAAGGGCCTTCCTTGTGTTTGCCCGACCGGAATGGAGTTGCCCGATAGGGCTGAGGATAGGTCCTATTTTGGGTAATAGAACTGACGCTCCTATCCTCCGGCGCCTTCGGCGCCACCCCCTTCCTAAGGAAGGGGGCTAACGCACTTCGTCCTGCAACACTGGTGACACAATACCAAATCCCGTAACGCTGATTTTATAAGCATTGCCCGCAGGGCAATCCACCCTCCTCGGCCCAAAGGGCCGTCGCCCCCTTCTACACAACCCGCCGCCCCGGGCGGCCCTAACCTGCGCCGTCAGGCGCGCCCCTTTCTCAAAAACTGCCGCGCAGCGGCCACCACAACCCTCGGGCCAGGAGCCCGTCAAACCTAAGAACCCTCCGGCCTGAAAGGCCGGTCAATCTTAAGAACCTTCCCCTTTGAACCCCTTCCCATCTGAACCTTCCGCGTCATAGGCGGTTCATGATATAATGTCCATAATCACCAATAGAAAGAAGGTATACCATGCAGAGACTTGTTTCTTATAATTACAATGGCCAGCGCCAGTGGGGCGTCTTGGCTTCCGACGGGGTTTCCATTTATTCCGCCGAGGATCTGGAGGAGACCTATTTCATTCCTCTGGGGGAAACCATGGAGGAGTTTATCGAGTCCGGCGAGGAAGGGCTTTTGAATCTGGCGAAAGCTTTGGAAATGAATGAGAAGGATAAATCCATCGCGCCCATTTCCATGCATGATGTGCGGCTGGAAGTTCCTTTTTATCCTCGGCGCAATATCCTCTGCGTAGGGAAAAATTACCAGGCCCACGTGAAGGAGTTTGACCAGAATGTGAACGCCAAGAATCCCACCATCCCCATTTTCTTTACGAAGGCCACCACGTCTGTCATCGGGCCCGATGAAGAAATTGACAGTCATCCGGCTACCACGAAGGAAGTGGACTATGAAGGGGAGCTGGGCGTGATTATCGGCAAGCGCTGCACCAATGTGGCAGCGGAAGATGCTATGAAGTATGTGTACGGCTATACCATTATTAATGATGTGACGGCTCGGGATCTGCAGAAGAAGCATGTGCAGTGGTTCAAGGGGAAGAGCCTTGATACCTTCTGCCCCATGGGACCTACGGTGATGGTGGGGGACTGGCCGGTGCCCTTTACCATTTATACCAGGGTGAACGGTCACCTTCGGCAGGAAGGCTCCACCAATGATTTGATTTTCTCCATCCCCAAGCTCATTGAGGTACTTTCCGACGGCATGACTCTCCTTCCGGGCGATGTGATTGCCACCGGCACGCCCCAGGGGGTAGGCATGGGCATGAATCCGCCTCAGTTCCTGAAAAAAGGGGACGTGGTGGAAATTACCATCGATCCCATTGGTACATTGAAGAATACGGTGAAATAAAGGATGTAAACGAGAAGGGCTGTGAAAAAATGGAAGTTATTTTTTCACAGCCTTTTTTTACTGCTTTGACCTTACGAAATAGAAATGGAGCGGCAGATATTGTATAATAAAACAAATATCCATGATAAAAATGAAATGGAGGAGATTTCTATGGAAGAAAAAAGAGAAGCCGCTAATTTTATTGAAGCGGAAATAAATAAAGACATAGAGAACAACGTCTATGCCAATGGAAGGGTGCTCACCCGTTTCCCTCCGGAACCGAACGGCTATCTTCACATCGGTCATGTGAAGAGCATCTGCCTGAATTTCGGACTGGGCGAAAAGTATCATGGCGCCACCAATGTGCGTTTCGATGATACGAACCCCACCAAGGAAAATCAGGAATTTGTGGATTCCATCCTGAATGATGTGAAATGGCTGGGATTCAAGTGGAAGGAACCGGTTCATTTCGCTTCCGACTATTTCCCTGAACTTTATGAATTTGCCTGCAAGCTGATCCGCATGGGTTTGGCCTATGTGGATGACCAGAGCAGCGAGGAAATCCACAACACCCGCGGCGATCTGGAACATCCGGGGAAGGAAAGTCCCTGGAGAAACCGTTCGGTAGAAGAAAATCTGAAGCTCTTCCAGGAAATGAAGGAAGGAAAGTATAAGGATGGAGAAAAATGCCTCCGTGCTAAAATCGACATGGCTTCCCCGAACCTTGTCATGAGGGATCCGGTTATTTACCGTATTCTTCGTGCCACCCACCACAGGACAGGCGATAAATGGTGCATTTATCCGCTCTATGATTTTGCCCATCCCCTTTCCGATGCACTGGAAGGCATTACCCATTCCATCTGCACCCTGGAATTTGAAGAAAGAAGACCTCTTTATAACTGGTGCCTCCAGGCCTTTGATGGCAAAGAAAAACCGCGGCAGATCGAATTTGCCCGCCTGAATGTGACCACCATGATTACCAGTAAGAGAAAACTCCGTAAAATGGTGGAAGCAGGCCTTGTATCCGGTTGGGATGACCCCCGTATGCCCACCATCTGCGGCATCAGGAGAAGAGGCTACACTCCGGAATCCCTCCGCCATTTCTGTGACCTCATCGGTGTAGCCAAGGCGGACAGCGTGGTGGGTATTTCCCTTCTGGAATACTGCATCCGGGAAGATTTGAAAGCCAAGGCACCCCGCATTATGGCTGTCATCGATCCGGTGAAGGTGGTTCTTACCAACTATCCGGAAGACAAAATCGAATATATGACACTGGAAAACAATCCGGAAGATGAATCCATGGGCAGCCGTCAGGTTCCCTTCGGACGGAATCTCTACATCGAAAGAGAAGATTTCATGGAACATCCGGCCCATAAATTCTTCCGCATGACTCCGGGTAAGGAAGTTCGGCTCAAAGGCGCCTACATTGTGAAATGTGAAGACCTGGTGAAGGACGAAGATGGAAATATCAAAGAAATCCACTGCACCGTGGACTTTGATACCAGAAGCGGCACTCCCGGTGCCGACCGGAAGGTGAAGGGCACCCTCCACTGGGTATGTGCCGACACCGCCGTGGACGTGGAGACAAGGCTCTACGACTATCTCATTCCCCCGGATGACAAGGAAGACGGCCGGGATTTCATGGAAAAAATCAATACTAACTCCCTTACTGTCATGAAGAGCAAGGTGGAACCGGCTATTAAGGAATACCCCGTGGGCAGCCGCTTCCAGTTCCTCCGCAAGGGCTATTTCATCATTGACCAGGATACCACCAAGGACCATCTGGTATGCAACCGCATCGTGGGACTCCGTGATACCTGGGCCAAGCTGCAGAAGAAACAGGCGAAGGCGTAAGCCATGAGGACAGCATGTTTAACGGCGCTTCTGGCGGCGGGCCTCCTTCTATCCGGAGCCATGAACGTTTCAGCGGCGGATAAGCTTACCCTCTCCGGCATCGGTACCATGGAAGTCCCCAAGGGCATTACCTATGCCAAAGGTGCCCAGACTGCCCTTCCCTTCATGAAGGATGGAGGCACCAAACGATTCTTTATACGGAAAGGTCTGTCCGACAGCCAGTACTACACCATGACCTGGAAGAACGGCCCCGATTTCTCCTACGGCTGGGCCATGTCCCATGAAGCGGGCATCCCCTTCCTGCAGGATATCGGAGAATTCAAGCACAAGGACGATAAGCCCGAGGCCCAGATGGACATCATCGCCGGCTGGCTCAACGGACAGCTTATATCCCAGGGCGCCGTCTTTGACGGGGAAACACCGTTGAAGAAAATTAATGACAGTAAACATCCCAGATGGGAAGGTTTTGTGAAGGTGAAAACCAAGGAGCAGGGTATCGTCTACAACGAAGCCTACACAATCATTCTCCAGTGCGACGGCTACTTCACTACTCTGGGCATCTTTAACACCGACGGTGACAGGGGAGATATTACCGACGCCGTGAGGAAAATGGTGCTGAAGAGGAAATTCCCGCAGAAGGTGAATCTCCTCGACCTTTCCCGAAAGGGGACATCCCTTTCCGAATGGGAATAATTATTTTTATAAATTGACAAGGAGCCTTTGAATCAGTAAGATAGAAGAGTAAGGCATTTTATCAATTGATATTGATAGGAGGAAATTCAAAATGGCAAAAGTTGCAATTGTATATTGGTCCGGTTCCGGTAACACAGAAGCTATGGCTCAGGCTGTAGAAGAAGGTGCAAAGGCTGCAGGCGCAGAAACCACTCTTTCCTTCGTAAGCGACACATCCGCTTCCGACGTGGCTGCCTTTGACCATATCATCCTTGGCTGCCCCGCTATGGGCAACGAAGAACTGGAAGAATATGAATTCGAACCTTTCTTCGAAGAACTGCTTCCCCAGCTCAAGGGCAAAGTGGTAGCCATCTTCGGTTCCTACGCATGGAACCAGGGCGACTGGATTGAAAACTGGAAAAAACGTTTCGACGAAGCAGGCATCCAGCTGGCTGCTGATCCCGTTAAAGCATACAGCTATCCGGACGATGATGCACTGGAAGCATGCAAGAAACTGGGCGAAACTGTAGCTAAAGCATAATTTCAGAGAGGAAAAGAGCGTTCTTTTTTAAGGACGCTTCTTTTTTTAGTAGTTATGGACACGGCCTTCGGGCGTGAGGGTTGACGGCCCTTCGGGCCGAGGGTTCTAAAGGGGCTTAAGTTTGACAGCGGCTTCGCCGCTGAGGGTTTTGGTGGGCGCCTTTTAAATAATTGAAGGCGCCAGTTTATAGAAAACCGTACAACCGCCCTGGCGGGCGTGGGGAAAGCCACCAGAGGTGGCTAATCACTGGAATGTTATTCGTAACGTACGAAGCCAAAGAAAATCATAGAATAGCCTTCCCGCCGACTGTTATTTATTACCGATTGTCTCATATGCTTCGAGTACCAAGATTCTTCACTTCGTTCAGAATGACGAGTTGGAGGCGGGAAGGCAATCCCGTAACGCTGACTTTATAAGCATTGCCCGCAGGGCAATCCACCACCCTCTGAACCTTCTGAACCCTTTGAACCTTTTGAACCCTATTCCCGCCCTTTTCTACACAACCTGCCGCCGAAGGCGGCCATAACCTCCAGCCCCGCAGGGGCGGCCCCCTTCTCCTCTGAACCCGAGCCGCGAAGCGGCTCCATTACCCCGTCAATCTTTAGAATCCCCGGCGCCAAAGGCGCTGTTAACGAAAGGAGGCCAATATGGCAGAAAAAGTGGCTGTCATTTATTATTCCGCTACAGGAAATACGGAAGCCATGGCGGAGGCCGTGGCGGTTGGTGCGAAGAGCACCGGCGCCGAGGTGCTTCTGGCACCGGTTTCTGATGTGGATCCTGTGGAAATCGGAAATACATACCATCATATCATCCTGGGCTGCAGTGCTTGGGGAGTGGAAGTGATCGAGGAGGCCCAGATGAAGCCTTTCTGCAATAAGCTGAAGCCCTACCTCAAAGGAAAAATTATGGGCATTTTCGGTTCCTGCGGATGGAGTCGGGGGGCCTGGCTGAATTCCTGGTACAATGAGCTTCATTTTGCCGGTGCTACATTCCCGGCCCAGCCTCTTCTGGCCTACGGGTATCCCGATGAACCGTCGCTGAAAAAATGCGAGGAACTGGGAAAGAAAGTGGCGGAGACCAAGTAAACCTTATTTCTCTGCTTACATATTTCATTATGAAGGAGATTATCTATGATCAATTGGGATGAAAAAGTGGCATCCAATATTAAAGCGGTACCTTTTTCGGGTATCCGCAAATTCTTCGATCTGGCCAGCACCATGAAGGACGTGATTTCCCTGGGCGTAGGGGAACCAGACTATTCGGCGCCGGACAAGGTCATTGATGCCTGCATTGAAAGTCTGAAACGGAAGGAAACTTCCTATACTTCCAACTGGGGTCTTCCGGAACTCCGCAAGGAAATCGGAAAACTCTTCCATAACCGCTACCATGTGGACTATGATCCGGTGGATGAAATCATGGTCACCGTAGGCGTTTCCGAAGCCATCGGTCTCGTCATGACCACTCTTCTGAATCCGGGAGATGAAGTGCTTATCCCGGACCCCGCTTACCTGGCTTATCCTGCCTGTGTATCCATTGCCCGGGGCAATCCGGTTCTGGTTCCAACCTACGGAAAAGATGAATTCAAGCTCACCGTGGAGGAACTGGAAAAGAAAGTCACCCCAAAGACCAAGGCCATCCTCATCGGCTATCCGAATAACCCCACCGGCACCGTTATGGACAGGGAATCTCTGGAAAAGATTGCTGCCTTTGCAGAAAAGCATGACCTGGTGGTGATTTCCGATGAAATCTACTGCGATCTCACCTACGAAGGCACCCACAACTGCTTTGCCTCCCTCCCCGGCATGAAGGAAAGAACCCTCACCATGAACGGTTTCTCTAAATCCTATGCCATGACGGGCCTTCGAATCGGCTATATCTGCGGGCCCCGTGAAATCATGGAACAGATTTACAAGGTCCACCAGTATGAAATCCTCTGCGCCAGCGTCACCAGCCAGTATGGCGCCATTGCTGCCCTCCGGTACTGCGACGAAGACGTGAAGGCCATGTACAATGAATACGCCGCCCGCAGGGAAATGGTGTATGATGGATTGAAGAAAATCGGACTTTCCGTATTCAAGCCAAAAGGCGCCTTCTATATCTTCCCGGACATCAGCATCACCGGCATGGACGACGAAGAATTCGCCGACCGTCTGCTGAAGGAAGAAAAAGTAGGCGTAGTCCCGGGCACCTGCTTCGGCCCTCAGGGAAAGAACCATATCCGCATCTCCTATGCCGCCAGCCGCGAAAACCTGGCGGAAGCGCTGAAACGGATTGGCCGTTTCGTGGATAAATATAGAAAAGATTGAGTAAGTAAGAGCCCCGCTTCATGGCGGGGCTTTTTTTGTGTGGACAGGGGCTGCTTCGCAGCCCGGGTTCAGAAGGTTCAAAGGGTGGCGGTGGCGCCTTTTAAATAATTGAAGGCGCCAGTATAGATAAAACCTTTACAACCGCCCTTGCGGGCGGGGGGAAAAGAGGCACCAAAAGGGGGAAAAAAAGACACTAGGGAAGCGCTGATTAAATCGTTATCGGATTTCATTCTTGTATTTTTATTCAATGCGAGGAATAAGTCGACGCGAATAGCAAGCTATTTAAGGAGACTTATGACAAAGCATTGGATAAAAATACTTATGAAATTCGATTCTGCGAATTAATCAGTGCTTCCCTAGAGGTGGCTGACTCGCCGTCATGTTTAGAATGACGATGAAGGCGGGAAGGGAAGCACGTAACGCTGACTTTATACCCATCGCCCGCAGGGCGATACCACACCCTCTGAACCCTGTGAACCTTTTGAACCCTCTGAACCCTTTTTCAAAACCCACGCTGTTCCTCCGTCGCCTAACGGCGCCACCCGCTGGCCAGGCTTTAAGGTGTTCGCTTAATGTGCAGGCTATGCTCACATATTAGCCCGGCTCAGAAGTGTTGCTGACTTCTGCCTGTGGAAGGGGGCTCTGGCTCTTCGCCATGCAGCACTGTAGACACAAAAGGCAATCCCGTAACGCTGATTTTATAAGCATTGCCCGCAGGGCAATCCACCACCCTTTGAACCCTCTGAACCTTCACGCCGCAGGCGTGTCCAATGGCCACCACAACCCTCAGCTCGAAGGGCTGTCAAACTTAAGAACCCTCCGGCCTGGAAGTCCGGTCAATCTTAAGAACCTTCACTTTTGAACCTTTTGGACCCTCAGCGCCCCAGCCGTATCCCCTTGACAGAACAGGCTTAGACCATCATAATAAACTAGTACCCCTACGTCCAGGTACTTTTATGCTGTATTCAAAAAGGAGACTGCCCATGAGATATAGGATAAAGGCGGCGCTGCTGGCCATTTGTGTTTCTGCCTGCAGTGCCTTTGGCTCTTCTGTTTATGCCCAGGGAACCGATACGGCTCCTGCTGCCTCTGCCCAGACCGAAAGGGGAGAGGGGAATTCTGTGAAGAAGGATGCTGCTTCTTCCAAGGATAGGGCGCAGGAAAAGCCGGTGAAGCTTGCGGAGATTTCGGAAAAGCCCCTTTCTGCAGCTGATTTCTCCGTAGGCGGGGTGTCTCTGGGAGATTCTATTTCCAATCTTCCATCTGCCCTGGGACCTGCGGAGAAGGTAATTCACGAGAATACCACCGATTCCTATATCTTCAAAGATATGACGGTGAAGCGGACGACGCCATTTCTTCTTTCCTATTCCCATCGCTCCGACCTGCCGGAGGATTTTAAATTTCCTGGGAAAGGGGTTTCGGAGATTCTGGTCACCGGCACGTCTTTTAAGACGCCCCGGGATATAGGTGTGGGGAGCAGCCGGGAGGATGTGCTCAGGAGCTATGGCAGACCTCTCGAGGTGCTTTGGGACGGAGATGGGAAAATGTTTCATTTCCGCTATGGAATTTCTCATGAGGAAATGGATTTTTCCATGAAAGGGGATAAGGTGTCTTCTATCCGTATCCGCCAGCTCACATCTCCTGTGAAAAAGGATAATTTCTCCTATAACGACGGTGAGGGAAAGCAGTACCTGGGAGATAGGGATTTCAAAGTGGCGGGCTATGAGCTGGCCAGCACCTTCAAGGCCCATTCCTTTGAAGAATGGGAGAAGAAGATGGCTAATCCCAAGGAAGAAATTCTCTATTTCTCCGGTTATGCCGTCCGTCTCACAGTGAAGAGTTCCCTGATTTCCGCCCTTTTCCTCACGGATAACCGCATGGTCACGTCCCGGGGCCTGTCTCTGGGGGATGATGTGTCCACGGTGGATCTGCTCTACGGGAAACCGCACCGGGTGGAAATGAATGTGTCCGGCAGTGAACCCAAGACGTCTTACATCTATTTTTCCAAAGGGAAAAGTGATGTACTCATTATTAATTTTTCGAAAAACAAGGTGGAAGGCATTGTCAGTGCCATGAATCCCACAAAGTCATGAACCGTTTGAGGTGTTAACGTGTACGAATATTTCTGTGCTTTGGTTGTGGGCATTGTAGAAGGGCTTACGGAATACATTCCGGTTTCCTCCACAGGCCATATGATTATTATAGGCCATATGCTGGGCTTTGAAGGGACCCTGGCAGACCTTTTCGACGTATTTATCCAGCTTGGTGCCATCCTTTCGGTGCTGGTGGTGTACCATGAAAAATTTACCTATATCCTGAATACCCATCACTGGTTCCGCAGGAAAGGGCCCTCTGTATTCAATATCTGCATTGCCATGTTTCCTGCCTGCCTGATGGGCCTCTTATTCCATGGCTTCATCAAACATCACCTCTTCAGCCCCACCACCGTCATCATCGGTCTGGTGCTTGGAGGCATCTTCATGATTGTGGCGGAAAAGATGAGAAAGGGAAAGGAATTCGCCATTACCGATGTGGATAAAATTTCCACGAAACAGGCCTTCATCATCGGCCTCTTCCAGTGTCTCTCCCTCTGGCCGGGCTTCTCCCGGAGCGGCAGCACCATTGCCGGCAGCCTTCTCCTTGGCATTTCCAGAAAAGCAGGCGCTGACTTCACCTTCATCATGGCTGTGCCCCTCATGTTTCTGGCCTGCTTCTACGACCTCCTGAAGGTTATCGGCAGCCTCTCCATGGGTGACTTCGGCGTCCTGGCAGTAGGTTTCGTCACTGCCTTCGTAGTGGCCTACGCCTCCATCCTCTGGTTCCTGAAATTCCTGAATACCTCCACATTGACCGGCTTTGCCATTTACCGCTTCTTCGTGGCCGCCTTCGCACTGGCGTATTTCTGGTAACAGTATGAAATAAAAAAAGCATTCCTTCGGGAGTGCTTTTTTTATTTTGGGGTGTGTGGTTGGAGCTATAACCGGGGAACCTTTCGTTTTACCAATCGGCTCGTCCACTTTTCCTACTGAGTCATTTTCAAAATTGACACCCCTATCCTCCGTCGCCTGCGGCGACACCTCCTTCCTTAGGAAGGAGGCTGAATACAGCGGCGGAGCCGCTGCCACAACCCTCGGCCCATGCGGGCCGTCGCCCCCTGAGCGGCAGCGAACATAACCCTTCTACACAACCTGCGGAGAAGCCTCACCCCTTTTTCTTTGAAACCTCTGAACATGGGCCGCCAAGGGGCCCTTTTTCCTTTACATTCCCTTCTATCATGATGTATACTGATTCTGTTGATAGTTTCCATTGTTTATGGAAAGGATGAGTCCAATGAAGATTGCCATTGCCAGTGATCATGGCGGATTTGAACTGAAAGCGTCTTTGAAGAAACATCTGGACGAAGAGAAGATTGAGTATATTGACTGCGGCACCGATTCCACGGAGTCCTGCGATTATCCGGATTTTGCGGAGAAGGCCTGCCGACTGGTGCAGAAGGGGGAAGTGACCTATGCCTGCCTCATCTGCGGTACCGGTATCGGCATGTGCATTGCGGCAAACAAGATGAAGGGGATCCGCGCGGCTCTCTGCGGCGACACTTTCTCTGCCCATTTCACCAGGGCCCATAATGATGCGAATGTCATCACCATGGGTGCCCGGGTCATTGGGCCGGGGCTGGCGGAGTTTATTCTTGATGAATTCCTGAAGACCCCCTTTGAGGGTGGCCGTCATGCCAGAAGAATCGGCAAGATTGCCAAAATAGAAGAAGATGAGTCCCATGTATGAAGAATTGAAGAAAGAAGCGGCTGAGGCCTTTGAGGAGCTTCTGGAAGTTTCCCATTTCAAAAAGGGAAGTCTTATCGTTATCGGAGGATCCTCCAGTGAAATCCGTGGCGGCCGCATTGGGAAAGACAGTTCCTATGAAGTGGGCACGGCGGTGGTGGAAACGCTGATGGAGATTGCTGAGAAGAATGGGCTTTCTCTGGCTTTCCAGTGCTGCGAGCATCTAAATCGTGCCCTCATCATGGAAAGGGAGGCGGCGGAAAAGTATGGCTACGAAATTGTCACTGTGGTGCCCTGGCTCCATGGCGGCGGCGCCTTTGCCACCAACGCCTACTACCATTTTAAGGATCCGGTGGCGGTAGAAGAAATCAGAGCCGACGGGGGACTGGACATCGGTCTTACCATGATCGGCATGCACCTGAAACGGGTGGCCGTGCCGGTGCATCTTGCCCATAACCGGGTAGGGGAGGCCATTGTTACCGGCGCCCGCACCAGACCGCCCCTCATCGGCGGCGAAAGGGCCCGTTATGAAAAAGATGACAACAAGGGCGCTTTCTGATATAATTTCATAAGACAGCAGAAGACTCAATGAAGAGGTTTGAAACGGGGAGCATATCCCTGTTTTAAGCCCCTTTTTATTTCATGGTGTGCCATGGGTATGGTACAATAAAACCGTTGATACCTGAAAAATTTCAGCTATCTATAGATTTGGGAGTTCGCCGTTTGAAAACGGCAGGTTGCAAGGAAGGGAGTTTATTCTATGAATCATTTAAAAGACGACAAACCGGTGTATGAAGCCATCCAGGAAGAATTGAACAGACAGAGAAACAAGCTGGAAATGATTGCTTCTGAAAATATCGTAAGCTACGCAGTCATGGAAGCCCAGGGCAGCGTGCTCACCAATAAATACGCTGAAGGCTATCCGGGTAAGAGATACTACGGCGGATGTGAATTCGTAGACAAGGTAGAACAGCTGGCCATTGACAGGGCGAAGGAACTTTTCGGCGCTGAACATGTCAACGTACAGCCCCATTCCGGATCCCAGGCGAACTTTGCTGTATACTACGGCCTCCTCAAACCGGGAGACACCATGATGGGCATGAACCTCACCGACGGCGGCCACCTGTCCCACGGCAGCCCGGTAAATATTTCCGGCAACTACTTCAACGTAGTTCCCTACGGCGTCCGTAAAGACGACGAACTCCTGGACTATGAAGCCATGGAAAAAATCGCGAAAGAAGTACAGCCGAAACTCATCATCGGCGGCACCAGCGCCTACTCCAGAATTATCGACTTTGAAAGAATGGCAGCCATTGCCCACGAAGTGGGAGCCCTCTTCATGGTGGATATGGCACACTTTGCCGGCCTTGTAGCGGGCGGCGAATATCCAAGCCCTGTGCCCTATGCAGACATCGTCACCACCACCACCCACAAGACCCTCCGCGGACCGAGAGGCGGCATTATCATGTGCCGTGAAAAATATGCCAAAGCCATCGATAAGGCCGTATTCCCCGGCATGCAGGGCGGCCCGCTGATGCACGTCATTGCAGCTAAAGCTGTAGCCTTCGGCGAAGACCTCTCCGACGACTTCAAACAGTACGCAAAGCAGATTAAGAAAAATGAAAAAGTTCTCTCCGATGAACTGCAGAAACAGGGCATCCGCGTTGTTTCCGGCGGCACCGATACCCACGTCCTTCTGGCCGATATGAAAGCCATCGGCATCACCGGTAAAGTGGCCCAGAACGTATTGGATGAAATCGGCATTACCGCCAACAGGAACACCATCCCCTTCGAAACCCTTTCTCCCTTCGTTACCAGCGGCATCCGGCTCGGCTCCCCGGCCCTCACCACCAGAGGCCTCAAGGAAGAGGACTTCAAGGAAGTGGCAGACATCATTGCCACCGTGGTAAAGAACCCCGAAGACGCAGCCATCAAAGCATCCTGCGCAGACAGGGTAGCAGCACTCTGCAAAAAATATCCGCTCTACGAAGATTTATAATCCTTCGGTATCAAAAAAGCTCTCCTTTCAGGGGAGCTTTTTTGTATTGCGTCTGGGGAAGCACTTTATGAATGAATCAGTGCTTCCCTAGAATTCTTAGCATCCCATTTCACAGGGCAAAAAAAATATGTTTAACCGCCTTTACTTCGATAAATGTCTATGCTATAATATAAATATCGAAGAGGTTCGATAGTGGGCCTCCCTATGTGTAGACGAAGCAAAGGAGAAACTCTTATGAAATTATCCAAAAAACTCTTAAAGGCACTGAATGAACAGATTAATATGGAACTCGCTTCCGGTTATTTATATCGCGCCATGTCCCACGACATGAAGAACCTGTCTCTGAACGGCTATGCTAAATGGCTGGACAAGCAGTATGAAGAAGAAAGAGAACACGCTTTCAAAATCATTTCCTACGTGGAAGACAGAGACGGCGTAGTTGACTTTGACTCCATCGAAGGTGTCAAGAAACATTACGACAACCCCCTGGACGCAGCGAAAGATTCTCTTTCCCACGAAGAAGCAGTTTCTGAATCCATTAGAAACCTCTTCAAACTGGCAAGGGAAGAAGGGGACATTGAAACAGAAGTATTCCTCCAGTGGTTCATTACTGAACAGATTGAAGAAGAAGTCAATGCCCGCGACAACGTGACAGGCTTTGAAAAGGCAAAGGACTGCGAAGGACTGCTCTTCATGTTCGACGCACATCTGGGCGGCCGGTAATTACCGATTAATAAAAGTACCTCTCCGGAGGTACTTTTTTATTGCATTATAAAAATAAACTTCTGAAATGGAGAGGCCCCAAAAAAGCTCCGCTTTCCTATTTCCTTCGAACTTTTCAAATAAAAATCGCCCGTCCCCTGCCGGCATATGATATAATTTATCGGTAAGAGTAGAGAAAAGGGGAACTGCCATGTCGGACAAACCACGAAAGTTTATTATTTTGACAGCCAGCATAGGAACGGGACACAGCCAGGCAGCCCGGGCGATTGCGGAGGCCATGCAGGCGTCCCATCCCTCTGATTCTGTCAGCGTTCTTGATTTCGTTTCCAATAATAAGCTGTCGGTGGACCATATCATCAAAGATACATACCTGAAGATGATCGATGTATTTCCCTCCATGTATGACCATCTGTACAGCGACTCCCAGAACAGCCGGTTCGGACAGATGTCCCAGCTCATGCTTTCCCTCACCTTTAAGCGCCGCATGAAGGAGCTTGTGAATACGCTGAAGCCGGATGCCGTGATTTTCACCCATCCCTTCCCGGCAGGGGCGGCGGACCTTTTGAAGGCGGAAGGGAAAATTAAGATGCCCCTTCTGGGGGTTATCACCGATTTCGACATTCACCAGCTCTGGGTGGACCATCACCTGGATGGCTTCTGCGTGGCCACGCCGGATCTGAAGACATTGATGGAAAGCTACGACGTGCCCGGTGATATCATCCACGTCACCGGTATTCCGGTGCGCCGTTCCTTCTATGACCAGGCGGAAATGAAAAAGCCCTTTGAAAAAGGAGCGGTCCTTGTCATGGGCGGCGGATTAGGTCTGGGAAATGTGGTAGACAATATCCTCCGTCTGGATGCGGTGGATGAAATCTCCAAATTCATCGTTATTACCGGTAAAAATATCGACCTTTACGAAAAAGTGGCCGCCCTCTCCGACAAACTCCACCATCCCGTGGAGCTCCACAGCTATACCAATAAAGTGGCGGAAATCATGGCCAGAAGTGAAATCCTGGTCACCAAGCCGGGAGCCCTTACCTGTACCGAAGCCATGGTAATGCACCTCCCCATGGTGCTGGTCAACACCCTGCCCGGTCAGGAAAGGGCCAACGCCCTCCACATGAAAAACCGCGGCTGCGCCGAATGGGTGAAGAGGGGAGAACTGGCGGAAACGGCTAGGCAGATTTTAAGAAATCCGAACATCCGAAGCGCCATGGCCGCTGCCTGCGGTGACGTGCACCCCGACAGTGCAAGAGACGTGGTGAATGTGCTGTACAGCTTGTTGTGACAAGCTGTAGGGACACGCCCTTGCGGGCGTGAGGGTTGACGGCCCTTTGGGCCGAAGGTACTAAAGGGGCTTAAGTTTGACGCGCCTTTGGCGCGAGGGTTGTGGTGGGCGGCTGCGCCGCCAGTTTGTATAAGACCTTTACAACCAGGCTTCGCCCAGGGAAAACAGGCAAACCGCGTCTGCAGGCGGGGAAAAGCGTCCCCCCTTGGTGGCTGGCGCCACCACCTTTCCCCCGGCAGGGCCAGGGGCACTATGGGTACTCAGCGGTGTGCTACATGATACCAAAGATAAGCGTAGAGCGGTTTATTCTGCCCCCTGAATAGGGTGGCAAGGGTACACGATTCGTAGGGGAGCGTAGCGACCTGAGAATCGTGTGACACGCTTTCCTGTGGAGGAAGTCCCGCGAAGCGGGATAGGGGGTGGCGAACGCAGTGAGCCAATCAGCAGAATGCTATTCATCGCATATGAAGCCAAGGAAAAGCATAGAGCAGCCTTCCCGCCGACTTGTATTTAACAGCATTTGTCTCATAAGCGACTTGTACTGAGATTCTTCGCCTGCGGCTCAGAATGACGATGTCCGGCGGGAAGGAAAGCACGTAACGCAGACTGGCGTCTGATTTCTGACTTCTATCGTCTAATCCACGCTATCCTCCGTCGCCTAACGGCGACACCTGCTGGCCGGGCTTTAAGGTGTTCGCTTAATGTGCAGGCTATGCTCACATATTAGCCCGGCTCAGAAGCCCTCTGCAGGGCTTCTGCCCTCCAAAGGAAGGGGGCTATAAACTGCCGCGCAGCGGCAACCACAACCCTCGGGCCAGGGGCCCGTCCAACCTTAAGAACCTTAAGAACCTTCAGTCCGCAGGCCCGTCAGACTTAAGAACCCTCAGCGCCAAAGGCGCTGTCATTTGAAACTTTATTTCCAAATCATAAAAAAGACTCCCATGGCAGGGGAGTCTTTTTTGAGTGAAATTTACTTTGCCAGGAGGGCCAGCATGATGCCGCCGGAGATGGCGGTGCCGAAGACGCCGGCCAGGTTGGGACCCATGGCATGCATAAGGAGGAAAATCCTTCTGTTTTCCTGCTGTCCCACCAGGTGGGATACCCTGGCGGCGATGGGGACGGAGGCGATGCCGGCGGAGCCGATGAGGGGATTAATCCGTCCACCGGAGAGGCGGTTCATGATTCTTGCGCAGATGACGCCGGAACCGGTGCCGAAGGCGAAGGCCACAAGGCCCAGGAGGATGATGAGGAGGGTGCTTCCTGTGAGGAAGGTGTCGGCGGCCATGGTGGAACCGATGGCTACGGTGAGCACCAGGGTGACCACGTTTAGGAGGGCGTTGGAGGCTGTTTCCGCCAGTTTCGTCACCGCCAAACATTCGCGGAGGAGATTGCCCAGCATGAGCATGGTAATGAGGGGTGCCACAGGGGGAAGGAAGAGGTTTACGATGAAAGCCATGACAATGGGAAAGGCGATTTTTTCCAGCCTCGAAACGTAGCGGGGCTGTTTCATCATAATATTTCTTTCTTCCTTTGTCGTGAGAAGTTTCATAATAGGCGGCTGGATGAGGGGCATGAGGGCCATGTAGGAGTAGGCGGCCACGGAAATCTGGGGCAGCAGGTGAGGCGCCAGTTTCATGGTGGTGTAAATGGCCATGGGGCCGTCGGCACCGCCGATGATACCGATGGACGCTGCTTCTCCCAGATTGAAGCCCCAGGCATTGGCGCCAATTAAAGCCACGAAGATGCCCAGGTGGGCGGCGGCGCCCAGAATGACCAGGCTGGGGTTGGCAATCATGGGGCCGAAGTCGGTCATGGCACCTACGCCCAGGAAAATGAGGGGCGGAAGGATGAGCTTCTCCACGCCCTGGTAGGCGTACCAGAAAAGGCCACCATTGGAAGTCAAAGTAGAGCCCGGCACATTGGCCACGATGCAGGAAAATCCGATGCCCACCAGCAGGAAGGGCTCATATTTCTTCACAATGCCCAGGTACAGCAGCACCAGGCCTGCGGCAATCATGATAAGATTTCCAAAGGACAGGGCAGAAAGGCCGGTCTGGTGGAAAAGTTCCGTCAAAAGGGTGCTCATAAGGGAATCCATGGTTATCAGTCCTTTCGCTCCGGAATGGTTCCCAGCCTGTTCAGGAGGGGGAAGAAATGGAGTACCACGCCGATAAAGGAAATAAAGATGAAACTTAAGAAGAAATCAATCACTGAAAGAATCAGTGCGCCTGTGAGATTATCCGGTAATGTCATCATATGTTCATGTTCCTGACCTGCTCATTCGCCTGGCGGATGAGGAGAAGTCTTGTCCTTTCTTCTGCTTTTTCCAGAACTGTCTTCTTCAGAACGATGGATCGTTTCAAAAGGCCGTGCCCGATTTCACCCTGCTCGTCCCAGGCCTTGATGGAAAGGGTCACGTCCCTGTCGGTGATGGCAATGATGGAAGCATGGACGGTGACTGTCATGCCCAGACTGGAGGGGGCAGTATGGACGAAATTGATGGAGAGACCGATGCTGGCATACTCCTCCGGCAGATAGGGGTCGATGGCTTCGATGGAAGCATCAATGGCCCAGTGAATCAGCCGGGGTGTGGCCAGAAGATTTTTGAAATCGTTGGAGTAATTATCTGCTGCATCCTCGTGCTGGATGACCCGTGTGGCCATGGCATTCTGGCCAAGGGACAGATAATCGGAAAGGTTGATAGCTGTTGTATCCATAAAAGATTCCTTTCAAGGAAAATGGGGTGGTACCAGCCCCGGAGAGCGCCTTGATTTGACATGATTATAGCCGCTGAATTGATAGATGAATAATACAAAAATAATGATGATTGATAGCATATGCACTATAATATAGACATTTAATTATAATTTTTAATTTATGAAATGGCATAGGAAATCTGGAGTAAAGCGTGATGAAGACTGAAAAAATGAGGAACAGTAATGTATAAAGCGTAATATATGAATTCTCAAGAAATGATAGATGGGGACTGGCTTCTAATTTCTGGTTTTTGGATTCATTTGAGACATTTTTTTGAGGGGAAACATTTCGATGAGTCCGAAGGGCGATACCCTCCTTGGACCCGGTGAACCTTCTGAACCCTTACGTGGTATGGTATAATAAAATCGATAACTCAAATTACGAGGAAAGTGTTGAACCATGAATCTCAAAAAATCAAAAATTATACTGACCGCCGGTCTTTTGGGGACGTCCCTTCTCTTTGCCGGCTGCGGCAGCAGTCTGGATGATCAGTTCGTATTCGGCAGAAACCGGATTCACTGTGATAACCAGACCATTACCATTTCAACGCCCTTCGAGCTTGTTTCCAATGGGAAGCAGGTGGACCTGGGGGACCGGGCGGCTTCTGTGGTGAAGGCAGAAGGGCATAACAATCATCTGCAGATTCTTGTGACCGGCGAAAAAGTGACGGCCGATATGAATGAAAAAATCCTGGTCTCCGAGGCCCAGAATATGCTGAAGGGGAATCCCGCCCTTTCCAATGTGAAGTCTGATGTGAAGGACGTAAAGATTGGAAATCTGGATGGAAAGAAGCTCACTTTTACCTTCACCGAAACAGGCAGGGGAAAGAGCACGGATCTTACGGTGGATGAATATATCTTCACCCAGAAAGATACGGTTTGGCGGGTTATTTATCAGTGCAGGAGCGCTGACACCACCGGACAGGCCCTGGCTGAAAGGGTATCCGGAAAAATCGTTCTTGGCAGTGAGTTCTGAAATAGTGGGCTGGTCAGCTGGTGGACTAGTGAGCTGGTGAACTGGTGGGATTCATTTACGGTATATATCTTTAGCGTTTCCCGCCGACTGGCAGTTATTGGCATATGTGTCATTCTTGCGGCGTACCGAGATTCTTCGCCCGGGGGCAGAATGACATGTCCGGCGGGAAGGCTAGGGAAGCGCTGATTAAATCGTTATCGGATTTCATTCTTGTATTTTTATTCAGTGCGAGGAATAAGTCAACGCGAATAGCGAGCTATTTAAGGAGGCTTATGACGAAGCATTGGATAAAAATACATATGAAATTCGATTCTGCGAATTAATCAGTGCTTCCCTAGCACGTAACGCTGACTTTATACACATCGCCGCAAAGCGGCGATACCACAACCCTCGCAGCCGTAGGCTGCGTCAAACCTAAGAACCTTAAGAACCTTCGGGCCGAAGGCGCTGTCAAACCTGAGAACCTTTACAATATAGGAGCTGTTACCATGCATTTTACCAAGGGATTTCTCCCGCTTCTTCTATTCCTGGCAGCCGGAGCGCTGATTGGCGGCATTCTGGGGCAGGTGATGGAAGGGGTCAATTTCGTAGGGCTCATGCCTTATCTGACGAAAACCTTTGAAATCTTCGATTTGAAGGATATTTTCCTGAATCTGGGAATTATCCAGTTTCATTTCGGACTCCGGTTTGCGCCAAATCTCATCAGCATCGCCGGGATTTTAATTGCGGCGTGGCTGTATAAGAAATTTTAATATTTCACTTTATAATTTCATACACATATCGATGATTGTCCGGCAATGAGGTGAAGACTATGTTGATACGGGAAATGCGAAGCGAAGACAAACCAAGGGAAAGATTCCAGATTTCTCCAAGGCTTGCCAGTAACACGGACCTGGTGGCCATTCTTCTGCGAACCGGAAGGCAGGGCCATTCGGTGATGGAAATCGCCAAGGAAGTGGTGGACCTTCTGGAGCGGGAGACAGGAATCAACGGATATGAAGACCTCAACTGGCGGGACCTCACCGATATCAAGGGCATCGGGCCTGATAAGGCTGTCACCATCTGCGCTGCTGTGGAACTGGGACGCCGGCTTTCACTTATCTGTGATAAGAGAAAGCTGGTCAGTTTCAGCGCGCCGGATAAGGTGGCAGCTTTTTTCATGGAAAAACTGCGCCATGAAAACCAGGAGCACTTTGTTACGGCCTATGTCAACGTGAAAAACCGTCTCCTGGGGTATCGTATCATTACGAAAGGAAATCTGAACGCAGCGCCGGTGGATATCAAGGAGGCATTGAAGTGGGGCATACGGTATAAAGCCTACGGCCTCATCCTGGTCCATAACCATCCCTCCGGCTATCCGGAACCGTCGGAAGAGGACCTGGACATTACCAAAGCCTTTGCCGCTGCCGCCAGACTTTTGGATATGGAAGTGCTTGACCATGTAATCATAGGAGACGGCACCTTCGTAAGTCTCCACGAGCGGGGATGCTTGTGAGGAACACCGAAAAGATTCTGGGATGACTGCCTAGCGGTGCCTTCCAGCCGACTGGGATTCCTTAGTGGGCTAGTGGGTTAGGGAAGCGCTGATTAAATCGTTGTTTGCTTTTATTCTTGAATTTTTATGCAATGCAAGGAATGAGGCGACGCGAATAGCGAGCTATTTAAGGAGCCT
>NZ_UPZP01000004.1:12500-52453 GCF_900538805.1 uncultured Dialister sp. | reverse complement strand
CTATGAGCCAAGAATTGTATCAGGCCTTTATGGTCATCATTAATTTTGCTGCTCTGGTGGTCGCCATTATTGCACTTTCTAAAAAGTAGCAATTGAAAAAAGCCATCCAATGGCTTGGAAGGCTCCTTTCAAATTAAACAATTCTGAGAGCGCCGTTTCCAGTCCACGGATGCCAGCTGTCTCTTTCTATGCCCATTATACCATAGAAAAGGTAAAAAACAACAGTATTAGTTTTCGATATAAGTGCCAATTATAACCCTCAGCGGCCAATGGCCGCTGTCAAACTTTAGAACCTTAAGAACCTTCGGACCAAAGGGCCGTCAATCTTCCCCTTTGAACCCGCGGCGGCAAAGCCGCATCAGTCCCATTTCTTCTGCGGCATTTTCTGCAGCATTTCCTCCGCTTCCTTTTCCATAATACCGGTCAAAGGCCGATGGAGAAGGAGGGCGAGGAGTTTTCTTTTTTCTTCCGATGCCGCTTCTTTGCGGAAGATTTTTTCTTTGGCCCGGTGGATGAGGATGTCCCGGGCTTCTTCGTACATGCTGTATTCGCAGGGGAGGATGGCGCGGACTTCCTGGTAGGTGTAGTGGGGATTTTCCTTCAGGATGAGGATGACCTTGTTTTTCTTCGTTTTAGCCAGTTTTCTTTGGCAGGCGGGGCAGATGGGAGACGAAGGCGGGCAGAGGCTGCCGCAGATGGAGCAGGGGTGGTAGCCGTCTTTGAGTTCTCCTTTCCTGATTTTCAGCACTTCTTCCATCATTTCCGCAAACTGGGGCCGCAGGGCCTCTTTTTTTACGTGTCCATCCACCCAGCTCCTTATCCAGGTCTCTTCTTCTTCCGTGAGGCTCTGGCTGTATCTTTTATGTTCCTTTTCAATGGTCTGGTTTACCGGATCCAGGGTGGTGAAGGGCTTGTAGGGTTTCTGGGGAGAGCCGGCCAGAAATTTGATATCCGTGAAATAGCGGCCGATTTCATCCTTTTGAAGTTCCTTCAGAATGTCCGCCTTCATCATGAAGAGCTGCTGCAGGAAGGTGGAGTTCGTGACCCTTACAAAGAGGAGGGGGCCCTTGCAGCCGGTAATGTAGGACTCTTCCGCCATCACGGCGCCTACGATTTTTTTCCACCGTTTTTGGAACAGGTAAAACTGGAAACCCTTATTTCCGAAAAGCTTCTGCCTCACGTCGGATTCCGTAAAGACGCCGGCAATGCTTTCCATGGTGCGGTACCTTTTTCCTTCCGGTTTCTTATCTTCTTCCATGGCGCTCCTCCTTTCTGTCTTTATTATACTATGACTGATAAGGGTTAATAGAAATTCTTTTTATGCCTTCATAGGGAAATATGTTTTATAATTAAGGGGAGAGAGTATTTTTTACAGACTGGAGGATGAGAAGATGGATGAAATCAAAGATGGTAAAGTGAATATTGATCGGTATCGGGTGAAGGAAGGCACCAAGGTAAGCCTGAAGAAATATCCCACTGCCTGTGATGTGGCCATTGACAAGGCAAAGGTGAAATCCCTCTATTTTCCGGAGGTCATTGAAAAGGTGAAGGACCTGCAGGAAAAGCTGTATGCCCAGAATACCTATGGCCTCATCATCGTGCTGCAGGCCATGGACGCTGCCGGTAAGGACGGCACGGTGAACCATGTCTTCGCCAATCTGGACCCCGGCGGCGTGAAGGTGGTGTCCTTCAAGCAGCCCACCAGCGAGGAAAAGGACCACGATTACATGTGGCGCATCAATAAAGCCCTGCCGGAGCGGGGGGATATCGGCATTTTCAACCGCTCCCAGTATGAGGACGTCATTGTCACCCGCATTCACGACCTGATTCACAAGGGCCAGCTCCCGCAGGACCTGATTCATAAGGACTTCTGGGAAGAGCGGTATGAACAGATTAACAACTGGGAGAAATACCTCCACCAGAACGGTTTCCAGATGGTGAAAATTTTCCTCCACGTATCGAAGAAGGAACAGCAGCGCCGACTCATGGACCGTATCATCAACCAGCAGAAGAACTGGAAATTCTCCATGTCCGATATCAACGAAAGACAGTACTGGGACCGGTACCAGGAGCTCTATGAGGAAATGATTTCCAAAACCTCCAAGGACATCTCCCCCTGGTACATTGTGCCGGCAGACAACAAGTGGTATACCCGCTATGTGGTGGCTCTCATCACCCTGCAGGCGCTGAAGAAAATCAATCCCCAGTTCCCGAAACTGGCGCCGGAAGTGGCAGAGCAGCTGGAAAAATTCAAGAAACTCATTTCCGAAGTGGATATCAAGTCGTTGGAAGAAATCAAGAATTCCATAGAGAAGGAGTAAGGGGAAACGGCTGCCGGCTGTCCGCTGTCAGCTGTCCGCTTACCGCTGGACTGATGAACGGTATTCCCGAACGCAAGGGAGCGCCCGCCTTCGGCGGAGGGGCGACAGCCCGTCGCTTCCGCGCGGGCTGAGGGTTGTGTTCGCTTACGCTCAGGGGGCGGAGAAACGGCAGCCCGCTTATCGTCTGTTGCCTTCCCGCCGACTTGTATTTACCATCGTTTGTCTCAAATGCGCCGCGTACCAAGATTCTTCACTTTGTTCAGAATGACGATAAGGGCAGGAAGGCAGTCCCGTAACGCTGACTTTATACTCATCGCCCGAAGGGCGATACCACCACCCTTTGAACCCTTTGAACCCTTTGAACCCTCTGAACCCGAGCCGCAGAGCGGCTCCCATAGCGCGGCCGCAGCCTTTGGCCAAGAGGGCCGTCAACCCTCACGCCCGAAGGGCGTGTCCAATTTGCATCGTACTATTTCAAGGAGAGAACCATTATGGAAAATCGAGGAAATCAGGAAGATGTGCCGGAGAAGACATATGACGGCCATGTGAAAATCGATATTGACCGCTATCGGGCCAGGGAGGGAGAGAAAATCAATCTGAAGAAGTATCCCACCGCCTGTGACACGGATGTGGACAAGGAGTCGGTGAAAATGAGCGCCTTTCCCAAGGCTTTGGAGGAGCTGAGCCTGCTGCAGGCCAAGCTCTATGCCCAGAGTACCTACGGCCTCATCATTGTGCTCCAGGCCATGGACGCCGCCGGCAAGGACGGCACCATACGCCATGTCTTTTCCCATCTGGATCCCAACGGCGTCCACGTGGTGTCCTTCAAACAGCCCACCAGCGAGGAAAAGGACCACGACTACATGTGGCGCATCAACAAGGCCCTGCCCCGGCGGGGCGACATCGGCATTTTCAACCGCTCCCACTATGAAGATGTGGTGGTTACAAGGGTGCATGACCTGATTCACCAGGACAAGCTGCCGAAGAACCTGATTACCAAGAACATCTGGGACATCCGGTACCGCCAGATTCGGGACTGGGAACGGTACCTGTGGGAAAACGGTTTCCACATGATTAAAATTTTCCTCCACGTGTCGAAAAACGAACAGCGGGACCGCCTGGCCCAGCGCATTCTAAACAAGAAAAAGAACTGGAAATTTTCCATGGCCGACATTAACGAAAGGCGGTACTGGGACCGGTATCAGGAACTGTACAGCGAAATGATTTCCGCCACCTCCACCGAAGAGGCGCCCTGGTACATCGTACCGGCGGACAACAAATGGTACACCCGCTACGTGGTCTCCCAGATCGTCATGAAGGCGCTGAAAGACATTGCGCCGAAATTTCCGGAAATGTCCAAAGAAATCAAGGACCAGCTGGAGGAATTCAGGAAACTCATCGAAAGCGGCAACGTGGGCATGATTGAAGAAATGGAAGACGTGCTGCAGAAATAGGGTTTCCTGTCGGTAAGAAACAACATAGTGCTAAACCGGATAGGAAACTTTTAGCAAACAGTTTCCTGTCGGTAAAAAGCACCATAGTGTCATGCCGGATAGGAAACTATTCGCAAACAGTTTCCTGTCGGTAATGAATACCATAGTGTCATGCCGGGTAGGAAACAATTCGCAAACAGTTTCCTGTCGGTAAGAAGCACCATAGTGTCATACCGAGTGGGAAACCATATGGTATAATATCCATAAGACTGGATACCTAGGGAAGCACTGATTAATTCATAGAGTCTGCTTTTATAAGAATTTTTATGCACTGCTTCGTTATGGGCTTCCTTAAATAGCTCGCTATTCGCGTCAGCCCATTCCTCGCATTGCATAAAAAATTCAAGAATAAAAGCAAACAATGATTTAATCAGCGCTTCCCTAGATGCGTCAATTCGCGAGGTGAATGATATGAAAAAAATACTTCTTATGCTGGCTCTGGCTGCTTCCATTTCCGGCGCGGCCTACGCCTCTCCCCAGACCTCCTTCAAAAAGGGAGAAACCGAAGTGAACGTGGGCATGTGGGACTCCTCCGCCCATTCCAACGGCTATAAGTCCGATGGAGAATGGAATTTCCTGGGCGGACTGACCTACGGAATTAACGACCGCTGGGCTGCCCAGTACCAGTACACCGGCCTTCATACGGACCATACCAATGGCAATATGAATGAAATCAATGCCCTCTATTCCCTCCATCCCCAGGTGGCTGCCTTTGCAGGGTGGAATCGGATTTCCATGAAGGACTTCCCAAGCCGCGTTTTCGGCTCCTCCGATGCCACCAACAACATCGCCCAGCTGGGCATCATCGCCCGACAGCCGGTGAATGATGTGGTGGACGTGTATGCCAAAGGCGCCGTAGGCACCGAATCCACCTCCATGTGGGAAGCAGGGGTGAACCTGGCCGTGGATAAGAACGTGGACCTGAATGCCGGCTACCACTACCTCAATACCCGGGGCGACAACGACCACAATGTTTCCTACAAGGGCTTCATGGCAGGCCTGTCCTACCGCTTCGGCGGCAGCGATGAAGCTGCCCTCCCTGTGGAAGAAGAAAAGAACTACGACTTTGAGGGAGAAACGGAACCTTCCACCGTGACCATTAAGCCTGCGGAAGGAAATGCGGATACCCTGGATGTACCGGCAGACACACCGGTGAAAGCTCCGGAAAACGACTACTACTTCAACAGCATCCATTTCAAGAGCGACTCCGCCGCCATTGACGATGCCCAGAAGGTGAACCTGGAAGCCTTCATTAAAAAGGCCAAGGAAACGGGCCACACCTTCAAACTGGTGGGCCGTGCCGACGCCACAGGCAGCGCTGACTACAACAAAGACCTGTCCGCCCGCCGCATTGAAAGCGTGAAACAGTACGCCGTGGACCACGGCGTGGACGCCTCCAAACTGGTGGCCATGGTCAAGGGTTCTGAAGATGGAAGCGGTGCCGAAGGACGGCGCGTGGATATTTTTGAACATAAGTAATCCATAGGAAATAAAAACCCCTGTGAAAACCGTTTGGTTTCACAGGGATTTTTGCGTTTCAAAAAGGAGGAAATCTGCATTCCCGGATGGCAAAAGGGTTCAAAAGGTGCAGAAGGTTCTGTCTGCCTTTGGCAGACGGGTTCAAAGGGTTGTGGTATCGCCCTTACGGGCGATGAGTTTATATGCCGCCGAAGGCGGCACTTATACTGGCGCCGCCAGGCGCCCACCACCTTTTGAACCTTTTGAACCCTTTGAACCCTTTGAACCCTTTGAACCTTTTGAACCCTTTGAACCCTTTGAACCTTTTGAACCTTTTGAACCCTTTGAACCCTTTGAACCTTTTGAACCTTTTGAACCCTTTAATGGCCCCTTTATTTATCCCATCAAAAGCGGCAGCAGCTCTGCCGGCGACGACATGATGACTTCGGCGCCGTGGGCAAGGAGGAAGGAGCGGGTGCGGAAGCCCCAGTCCACGGAAATGCAGGGAAGGCCGCTGTTTTTGGCTGTTTCCAAATCTACTTCCGAATCACCTATATACACCGCATCTTTCGGAGTGAGGTGGAAATCTTTCAGTATTTCCAGCACCATATCCGGCGCCGGCTTGCGTCGGATTTCTTTGTGATTTCCTATGGCCCGGTCAAAGAGGCGGGGAAAGAGAGCCTCCGCCAGCACCTGCACGTCCCGGTCATCCTTATTGGAAGCCACCGCAGTCAAAACGCCACGGCTCCGAAGGGCGGACAGCAATTCCGGTATGCCTTCGTAGGGCGCCGTCCTTTCCCTGCGGTGGGCAGCATAGTAAGGCACGAAGAAACCCTTCAGCTCCGTAACATCCTTTTCAGAAAAATGGTATCGGGAGAAAGGAATGGTACTGCCTACATACTCCAAATCCTCATCGGCACATCCCCCTTCCAGGGCCAGCACCTTCTCCATATCCGCGTCAATGCCGCAGCCGAAACAGAGCTTGATTTTCCCCTCTGGGAAATCATGGCGCTTCCCCAGGTTCGCAAGGGCATAATTGGAAGCATCCGTGAGGTCGCCGATGGTATTTAAAATGGTGCCGTCCATATCAAAAATAACTGCTTTGTACATGGTGTTCTCCTTTGGAGTTTAGTGGAATAGTGAGCTGGTGAACTAGTGAGCTGGTGAACTAGTGAACTAGTGGGCTGGTGAGATAGTGGGATAGTGGGATAGTGGGACAGTGAGACAGTGGGACAGTGAGATAGTGAGACAGTGGGAACAGTGGAACAGTGAGGCGGCTGGCCGCTATCCGCTGTCGGCTTACCGCTGTCCGCTTCCCGCCTGACGCTGTCATCCTGAGCGAAAGCGAAGAATCTCGGTACATGCCGTTAGTGTCTTGTTTGCTGATAAATACCAGTCGGCGGGAAGGAGCCGCCGTTGGCGGCTCTCCCCCTTTGGTGCCTAACGGCACCACCTTTCTCCTAAAGGGAAGCATGTCACTGGATTTTCGGGTCGCTGCGCTTCCCTACAAATCCAGTTCCTTTGCCACCCCTGACGGGGGCACAATAAAGCACTGATAAACTGTTACCTCGTAAGTCATGTTAAAATTAGGGATTATTGCTCAGGATGACAGTGGAAGGCGGGAAGGCAGTCCCGTAACGCTGTCTTTATACTCATCGCCGCAAAGCGGCGATACCACAACCCTTGGCCCAAAGGGCCGTCAAACCTAAGAACCCTCCGGCCGCAGGCCGGTCAATCCTAAGAACCTTTTTACACAACCCTTCTACACAACCTGCCGCCGGCAGGCGGTCCCAACCTGCGGCGAAGCCGCGCCCCTTTGCGCCCTTCAGGGCGCATCCTTTCCTCATTATACCCTTTCCCACCGGCAGGAAGAAAAACAAAAGTGATTATTTCCAGTCAATTTTTTCTGTTCACCGGTCTTTGATTCTGCTATAATGCTTTTTGAAAAGTTTTTGAAGATTCATGAGGAAAGAAGGAAATCAGGATGAATCTGACAACCATGCATGCAGTCATTATCCTCTTTACCGTGGCTCTGGTGATTGGTATCGGCATTTACCATTCCCGCTCTATCAAGTCCGCCGCCGGCTACAGTGTAGGCGGCAGGAGCGCCGGTGTTCCCCTGGTGGCGGGGAGTATTGCAGGCACCGTGGTAGGCGGCGGCGCCACCATCGGGACGGCGCAGCTGGCTTTTAATTTCGGACTGTCTGCCTGGTGGTTTACCCTGGGGAGCGGCATTGCCTTTATCATTATGGGACTCTTTTATGCAAGGCGCATGCGGGGCACGGGGCTGGAGACCATTCCTGAGTTCCTGTCTCTGAATTATGGGAAGAAGGCGGAGGAGCTTTCTTCTGTGATTTCATCCATCGGCATCCTTTTTTCCGCCGTGGCCAGCTGTCTGCCGGGGATTGAAATCATTTCCAGCCTGTCGGGACTGGACCCGATGATTTCATCGGTGGTTCTTATCGTCATGGTAATCGGCTATACCTTCTTCGGCGGCATGAAGAGTGCAGCGGTAGGGGGCATATTGAAAATGGCCATTATCTGGGTATCCCTTTTCGTGGCAGGCTTTGAAGCCTTCGAGGCTCTCTACGGTACGGCGGAGTGGGAGGCCCTTCCGGCGGTGGATCTGGACCTGTTCGGCCGGGGCTTTGAGCTTTCCATGGCCAATCTCTTTTCCGTTATTGTCGGTGTTCTCTGCACCCAGACCTATATCCAGTGCATTTTCTCCGCCAGCACGCCGGTGACCGCGGCCTTCGGCTGTTTCACGGCGGCCCTCATCGTCATTCCTGTGGGTCTTCCCAGCGTGGCCATCGGCATGTACATGCATGCCTTCGACCCCGGCGTATCGCCGATCCTGGTTCTGCCGGCGTACCTCATTAACCACACCTCCACCCTCATCGGCGGCCTGGCCATGGGCGGCATCCTGCTCTCTCTTATCGGAAGCATCGGCGGCCTGTCCCTTGGCATCGGCACCATGATTTCCCATGATATCATCATGCCCATCACGAAAATTACCGACGATTTGAAACTGCTGAAGGTGACAAAAATGACGGTACTGGCCGTCATGGTTCTGGCCTGCGTTATTTCCATTGCCAACAGGGGCTCCGAAGTGCTTTTCTGGAACTACCTCTCCATGGCCCTCCGTGGCGGCGGCATTTTCATCCCCTTCACCATAGCCGTCTTCCTTCCCGGCCATCTGACAAAGAAATGGGCAGTCATCTCCATGGCCGGAAGCACCCTGGCGGCCCTCCTTTCGGCTTCGGTGATACACCTCCCCATGGACCCGCTCTTCGTGGGGCTCATGGTGAGTGTGATTCTTATTATTCCGGGGATTCGGGTGAAGAAGATACCCGGAATGAAGGATTACGGGCTGTAGAGTCATGGGTGGCGCTGGACGGTATTCCCGAAAGAAGAGGGGAGGCGCGGCTGGCGCCGCAGGTTGTGTAGAAAGGTTGTGTTCGCTTCGCTCAAGGGGCATAGAAAAGGGTTCAAAAGGTGCAGAAGGTTCAAAGGGTTCAGAGGGTTGCGGTGGGCGCCTTTCGGCGCCAGTATATAATCCGCCTGTCGGCGGATATAGGTGTCTGCACAGCAGTCACCGCAGCGATGCTATATAACTACCCTGGGCCGGCAGGCCCTCAACCAGTCCGGGAGGCGTCAGCCGGTCCCGGACAGAACCCTTGGCGCCCAGGGCGTAAGCCCGGCGGCGCCATCAACCCTCGCCCGCGGAAGAGGGCGTCAACCTTCGGGAATACAGCCGCTCTGCACATATGCCTCTACCCCATGACTCTATGGCATAAAAAAAATCCCCGGATTGTTCCGGGGACTTTTTCATGGTTTTCAAGCTTCGATATCCACAGTATCCGGTCTGCCTGCATCATCAAGACCGAGATAAGCCACTTCTCTTACATGTCCGTCATAAGTGAGGGTTACATGATAATGGAAAGTCTGGCCATCGAAAATCTCATCGCCCAGCTGGATAGCTGTGGTATAGCTGTCCGGACGATATTCTCTGACTGTGTCGCCAACTACCGGGAACTGCAGGAAAATGTATTCCGCACCCTGGTATGTTACGCTGCCGTAAACACGCTTCAGATCTGCTACAGCGTATTTATCTACGCCGCACACAACAATACTTTTTTCAGTTACTTCTGCCATGTTTATCACCTCTACGACCAATTTATAGCAACGAACGATTGCTATTTCCTTATATAGTTTACCACTTTTTCATGATAAACAGAAGATTTTTAAGGGAAATATTTCACTTTTTCCGTAAAAAAGGAAAAACTTCTTTTGTAAAGGAAAATGGATGAAATTTCAATTTCCTTACTGTCCGCCGGCAGCTTCCCTCTCATGGCTGTGATGGCCGTCACAGACGCAGTGGAGCTTATTTTTGAAAATTTCGCCCATAATGCTGTATAACTCCTTCAGGGCCTCGGGATTTAAGGAATAAAAAATATTCTTGCCGTCCCGCCGGTCGATGATGAGGCCCGACTCCACCAGCACCTTCATGTCATGGGACAGGGTGGGCTGGGTGATGGCAAAGGCCTGCTGCAGCTTGCATGCACACTGCTCCCGGCAGGAAAGCATGTCCACGATTTTCAGCCTTTTGGGATCGGAAATGGCCTTCAGAATTTTGGCGGTGTCAATATAAATCTTTTCCATACTGTCTGAACTCCTGTGATAAATAGAATTATTTCTATAGAGAGAGTATCAAAGAAAGGGGAGTTTGTCAAATGGGGGTAGAAAAAGGGTTCAGAAGGTGCAGAGGGTTCAAAGGGTTCAGAGGGGGTGGTATCGCCCTGGCGGGCGATGATTATAAATGCCGCCTGCGGCGGCGTTCTCCTTTGTTACCTTTATCAGATTTTTCCATGGGAAGTGCCATGAAGTGAGGATAGGAGGAGAGCAGTCAGAATGTACAGACAGGGAGTAAAGAAATCCTAAATCCAATGAAACTCATCCCGTGAAGTGGGTTTGTATTTTATTTACAGGTGTGGCAGGTGAGAGGGCTTGCGCCGCCGACAGGCGGTATATATTTATCGACGCCAAAGGCGTCGATACCACCACCCTCTGAACCTTATGAACCTTTTGAACCTTCTGAACCCTGATTTCATAAGAAACTCATATTTCCTTATGAAATCAACGGTCTCTTTACCCCTTTTTATGTTATAATTATAGAGACTATCTATGAAAGGAAACGACCATGGGAACTATCATCAGCATCATCAACCAGAAGGGCGGCGTAGGGAAGACCACCACGGCGGTGAACCTGTCGGCGTACCTGGCAGACAAGGGGAAGAAAACTCTTCTTATCGACGAAGATTCGCAGGGAAATTCCACCAGCGGTCTCAGCAGGTCCGTGGATTTTGAAAAGAGCCTGTATGATGTGCTGCTGAATGACACGGCTCCGGAGGAGGCGGTGGTGAAGACGGCCATCCATAAGCTGCACCTGCTGCCGGCGTCCATCGACCTGGCGGGGGCGGAAATCGAAATCGCGCCGCTTCCGGAAAGGGAGTCCCTCCTGAAGCGGAAAATCGAGCCCCTCCGGGAATCCTACGATTACATTCTCATCGACTGTCCGCCGTCGCTGGGGCTCATGACGCTGAATGCCCTGGTGGCCTCCGATTCCATTATTATTCCTATCCAGGCGGAGTTCTATGCCCTGGAGGGGCTGTCCCAGCTGGTGAAGACGGTGCAGGTGGTTTCCCGGAAAATGAATCCCCGCCTCCATATTCTGGGCATCCTTCTCACCATGTTTGACGGCAGGACGAACCTGTCCCTCCAGGTGGCGGAGGAAGTGAAGAAATATTTCGGCTCCAAGGTGTTCCGCACGGTGATTCCCCGGACGGTGAAGCTGTCGGAGGCGCCCAGCTTCGGGGAGCCGGTGCTCACCTATGCGCCCAAGTCCAAGGGCGCGGAGGCCTACAGGAAGCTATGTCGGGAGGTTTTGAAACGTGAATAAGAAGAAATTGGGACGGGGCCTCGGCGAGCTTCTGGGAGACGCCCTGGACGATACAGGCAGGGTCATGGACATTTCCATTGATGAAATTTCACCAAACCCCTGGCAGCCCCGGCGGGATTTCGATGAGGAATCCCTGAATGCCCTGGCAACATCCATCAGGGAAAACGGTCTCATCCAGCCGGTGGTGGTGCGGAAGAAGAAGGACGGCACCTATGAGCTGGCAGCCGGCGAAAGGCGCTGGCGGGCGGCCAAAATGGCAGGCCTTACCGTTATTCCCGCCATTTCAAAGGAATACGATGACCGGTCCATGGCGGAAATGGCGCTGGTGGAAAACCTGCAGCGGAAAGATTTGAATCCCGTGGACGAAGGCATGGCCTACCGGAAGCTCATGGACGAATACGGTCTCACTCAGGAGGGCATTTCCCAAAAAGTGGGAAAGAGCCGTCCCTACGTGGCCAATATGGTCCGTCTTCTGGACCTGCCGGAGGAAGTGAAGGATTTCCTTTCCAAAGGACAGCTCACCGCCGGCCAGGCAAGGCCCCTCCTGGGGCTTGAAAGCGATGCGGAAAAAGTGCAGCTGGCCCGCCGCATCGTAAAGGAAGGCCTTTCCGCCCGGAAGGTGGAAGATATCATCCGTGAAGGAAAGGAACCAAAGAAAAAAGAAGATCCGCCGGCAGCGGCCTTTATGAAGGCGGTGGAAGAAAAACTGGGCCTTTCCGTGGGGTCCAAAGTACGTATACGCATAGGGAAGGGGAAGAATGCCCACAAAGGCACCATTTCCATTTCCTTCAGTAATGACGAGGAATTTCAGCGCATCGCCGATATTCTGAATCAGAATCATGAGTCAAGATAGGTGGAGTTTCTGCAAATATGATGAATCCCAATGCATTCATGTATGCCGCAGTCGGCATCATTGTTATTATTTTTCTTTTTATTCTCCTGCAGTATGTGCTGCTTAGAAATAAGGTAAACCGTCTTTCCAAAAAATATAAATACTTCATGAACGGCGAAGACGGCGGTTCCATTGAACTGAAACTGTCCACCGAAGTGAGGGAGCTTCGTGAAATGGTGGCTTCCTCTGAAAATATGCTTCACCAGCAGGAACTGCTGGCCACCATGCAGCTCCAGTCCTTCCAGAAGGTGGGCCTGGTGCGCTACGACGCCTTCGACGATACCGGCGACAAGCTGTCTTTCTCCCTCACCGTACTGGACGGAAAGAACAACGGCTTCATCCTCTCCTCCCTGGCCGGCCATGACACCTCCCGCATTTACGCGAAAAAAGTGGTGAACGGCCAGTGCCGGGAAGCCCTTTCTTCGGAAGAGGCGGAAAGTATCAACATCGCCCTGGACACCCTTATGCCGGACATGGCGGAGGGAGCAGCGGGCCAGGCAGCTCCGGCAGCGCCGGAATCCCAGCCCCAGCAGCATAAGATTGACATGGCCAAGGGAAAGTAGAAAGCTTCGCTGCGGGCTCTGTAAAAAGGTTCAAAAGGCGCAGAAAGCTCAAAGGACCCGGAGGGTGGAGGCGAGAGCAACTTGAGAATCCAGTGGGTCGGTGACAGCCGTGCTGTAGGGGAGTGTTAACGACCTGAGAATCCTGTGACACGCTTCACACTGTGGCGAAGGTGGTGCCGCAGGCACCAAAGGGGGAGCCGCCGAAGGCGGCATATAAAAATTTCATCGCCCAAGGGGCGATACCATAACCCTCTGAACCCTTTGAACCCTAGAACCCTCATGCATTCGGGAATACATCCGGATGTGCAAATTGAAAGACATGTAATGCCCGGAATATGGGGATACTTCCGGCAGTTGATTTCATATAAAAGGTAATCCATGAAGAAAACAGAAAACAAAGACACCGGAGAAGTGACCTTCTCCTTTACGGACAAAGAAATCAAAAAACTGAAAATTCTATCCCTGGCAGGCGCTGCCGTTTTCGTTTTAAGCCTGGGCACAGCGGTGTATGCCGCCGTTTCCATGAACTCTTTGAAGAGTGAGAATGAGCTGTACAGGAACCAGCTGAAAATGGCGGAAGAAAAGATGGATGCCCTGTCCGACAAGACAAAGACCATTGAAAAGCTGTCCTCCCAGCTGCAGGATATGATCCAGGCCAATAACAACGGCGCAGGACAGAATATTTCCACCTCCGGCGAAGGCGGCCAGGGCGGCGCTTCCACGGTGCCCGATAAGGCAAGAAATGTGAAAGCCTCGGAACATGAAAATGGCGCAGACAGCGAAAACCATGAGATTTCCACCCCCGGCGAACTATTAAGCAGCATGAGAAAACTGGATAAACGTCTGGACAGCCAGATTAAAACCATGATCGTCCTCCGGGAAAAACTGATGAATGAAACCTATGGCATGCAGGCCCCTCTGCTCCATACTTCTTCCACCACCCCCGACATGTGGCCCGTGAAAGGTACCATTTCCAGCACCTACGGCTTCCGGTCAAGCCCCGGCGGCATCGGCTCCACCTACCACGAAGGCATCGATATTGCCGTGGACTACGGCACACCTGTGGAAGCCACCGCCTCCGGCGTGGTGACCCAAGCCGGCTGGGTAGGGGGCTACGGCAACCTTGTAGAAATCAAACACGATGGAGGTCTTGTCACCCGCTACGGTCACAACTCCGCTCTTCTCGTCACCGTGGGGCAGCAGGTGGAACAGGGCACCGTCATCGCCCTGGCCGGCAGCACAGGAAACAGCACCGGACCCCACTGCCACTATGAAGTCCGGATTAACGGCGACGCCGTGGACCCCACCTACTTCCTTCCGGGAAACTACTGATAAAAACGCAGCGCGTCATAAGGACGGGCTGCGTTTTTTGAAATGTTTCACGTGAAACAATGGGGCGTAAAGAAGCTCCATTGTAAAGGGTTCGCAAGTTTGATGGTCTATGGGCCAAAGGTTCTTAAGATTGACAGACGCTTTGCGTCTGAGGGGTGTGGTATCGCTCTGCCGGGCGATGAGTGATATAATTTTGCGAAGCGGTACTATATCACTCCCCATAAATCCTCTTGCGCGGCGGAATACCATTCATCAGTTCAGCGGAAAGCGGTAAGCCGACAGCGGTAAGCGGCCCGCCGCCTCACTGTCCCACTGTCTCACTATCCCACTAGCTCACCAGCTCACTAATTCACTATTACACTAATAAGGAGTCCCCCATGACCGATACCATTGAACAAGGACAGGAACTGCTTTTGAAAGGCGATTTTTCCGCCGCCCTTGCCATGTATACCCGTTTGTATAAAGGTCCTTACAGCGATGAGGACAGAGGCATTGCCGCCGGCATGCTGGCCCAGATGTATGCCTGCGGCATGACAGGAGAGGTGAACGACAAACTGGCCGACGATTTCCTGGCCAAGTCCGTGAAGCTCCAAAGTCCCCTGGGCCTTTTCATGGTGGAATCCAAGGACCCGGATATTCCTTCCGCTGATTTCGAAAAGCTGGTGAAAAAGGTGAAAAAACTGGCGGATAAGGGAAATACCTTTGCTATGATAGAAATGGGTCTCATGTATGAATTCGGCCACCATCGGAGGGTAAACCTGAAAAAAGCGCTGGAATGGTACGAAAAGGCCGCCTCCCTGGGCCATGTGGACGCCATGGTGCGGGCCGGATGGATTCTTGAAAATGAAGATTTCAAGGAATACGATAAACACAAAGCCTTTCTCTGGTACCTGAAGAGCGCCGCCATGGCCTATGGAAACGGCAAATGCCAGCTGGGCTGCTGCTACCGTGACGGCATCGGCACGGAAAGGGACATGAGCCGTGCCCTCATCTGCCTTGAAAAAGCGGCCGCCCATGGTTCCACTGAAGCAGCCATGGTGCTCTATGAAATCTATTCCGGAGAAGGCATGGAATACGAAGAGGACAGCCGGTTCCGGGACAAAGAAAAGAGCTTCACCTATTTGAAACTGGCAGCGCAGCGGGGCGAAGGCGAAGCCCTCCTGCGTCTGGGCCAAATGTATTACAAAGGGGAAGGCACAAAGGCGGATTCGGAAAAAGCGGAGCAGTGCTACAGGAAAGCCTGGGACGCAGGAAATACCGTAGCCGGCACCATGCTGGGCCTCATTAATATCTACGGCAAAGGAGACCCGGAAAGCATGAAAAAGGGGATTTCCTATCTGAGCCAGGCATCCCAGGAGGGGGATAACGATGCCTTCCGCGAACTGGCATTGTGCATGCTCTATGGACGGGGTGTAGATATCAATGAAGAACTGGGGCTGAAAGTACTGGAAAACCTGGCGGAAGAAGAAAATGAACCGCTCAGCATCACGGCCCTGGGTAACTGGTATATGAATCAGAAAGATCCGGAAAAAGCGCTGCCCTATTTCAGGCAGGCGGCGGATCAGGGCGAACCAAATGCAGAATTCGCCCTGGGGTACTGCTACCTTTCCGGCACCGGAGTCCCCCGGAACCTCAGAAAAGCCCAAGAACTCCTCCAGCGCGCCGCCATGAAGGGACAGGCGGAGGCAGAAAAAGTGCTGAGAACTCATTTTTCATGAAACACAGTGGAACTACGCCGCTCTGTCATTTCGAGCGGAGCGAAGCGGAGTCGAGAAATCTCCCATCGGAAAGTTTCCTGTCGGTAAGGAATACCATTGCGTCACGCCGGACAGGAAACTTTTCGCGAATAGTTTCTTGTCGGTAAGGAATAACACTGCGTCAAGCCGTATAGGAAACCCTCCGCAAACAGTTTCCTGTCGGTAAGGAATACCATTGCGTCACGCCGTATAGGAAACCCTTTGCGAATAGTTTCCTATTGAGATGAAACACATTGGAGCCGCGCCGCTCTGTCATTTCGAGCGGAGCGAAGCGGAGTCGAGAAATCTCCCATCGGAAAGCTTCCTGTCGGTAAGAAACGCAATGGTGTCAAGTCGAACAGGAAACCCTTCGCAAACAGTTTTCTGTCGGTAAGAAACACCATAGTATCAAGCCGGACAGGAAACCTTTCGCAAACAGTTTCCAGTCGGTAAGGAATACCATTACGTCACGCCGGACAGGAAACCCTTCGCGAATAATTTCCTGTCGGTAAAAAGCACCATAGCGTCACGCCGCACAGGAAACCGATTTCAAAAGAAAGGAGCCAGACCATGGCAGAAGGAGAAAGACTTTTTTTACAGGGAAAAATTGATGAAGCCTATGAAGAACTGCTGAAGGAAAAGAGCGGCCGGGCCCTGTACCTTCTGGGGCTCATTGAACGGGAAGGCTATGGCCACCGAAGGGCGGACGAAGAGAAGAGCCGCCATTTCTTTGAAGAAGGAAGAAAGCTGGGAGATCCTCTCGCAAGCCTCTCCCTTTTCCAGGGCGAAACGGGGAAGGACATGTGGGACACGGTGAACCAGGATTTCTCCCGCGTCCTTCTGGCCGCTAACCGGGGCGACGTGCTGGCCATGGACGAAGCCGGCCTTTTCTATATGGGCAGCGGTATCATCCTGGATTATGAAGAAGGGGTGAAATGGCTGGCCAAGGGCGCTTTCTATGAATACTGGAAAGCCCTCTATGACCTGGGCATGTTCTACCATGAATACAATTTCACGGAAGACAGGGAAAAGAAAGCACTCACCTGCTTTCAGAAGGCCGCCGAATTCCACGACAGCGAAAGCGAATATATGCTGGGCCTTGATGGAGCCATGAAGGCCCGGACGGATAAGGATCTGGAGAAAGCCATTTCCTGGCTGGAAAAATCCTTTGACCACGGCAACGAAGAAGCGGCCCTCCTTCTGGGGAAATTGTACGAAGGAACCGTGGACGCAGATATGGAAATCAGGGAGTCCCCGGAAAAAGCCCGCCGCTGGTACGAAAAAGCGGCAGGGCAGGGCAGCGGCGAAGCCATGGCGGAACTGGCCTTCTACTATGAAAAGGGAATCACCGTGGAAAGGGATATGAAAAAAGCGGTGAATCTTTTGAAAGACGCTGCCATCAACGGATACGAAGAGGGCCTGTTCTCTTTGGCCCTCCTCTACCTGGAAAATGGAAAAGAAGATGAAGCACTGCCCTACATGGAAGCGGCTGCAGCCAAAGGAGAAGAACGGGCCCTCTACATGGCAGGCATGATGTACCTCTACGGCAAAGGTACAGAGCCGGACAGGGAAAAGGGCATAGACTATCTGAAGGGCGCCGCAGACCAGGGCTCCGAAGAAGCGGTGGAAGAACTGAAGAAACAGGGAGTATATGCAATTTAGCGGGCTGGTTGGACAGCTGTCCGCTATCGGCTGTCCGCTTACCGACGGGCGCTGGAGCGTATTCCCAAAAGCAAGGGGGCAAAGGGTTCTTAAGATTGACGGGGCTTTCGCCCCGAGGGTTCTTAAGTTTGACACAGCCTGCGGCTGTGAGGGTTGTGGTGGGCGCCTGTCGGCGCCAGTATAAATGCTGCCTTCGGCAGCACCCCAATTGATGGCTGGCGCTGCCACCTTGCCCGCGGGGAAGCGTGTCACTGGATTCTCAGACATCGGGCCGGATATCTATCGGAAGGCGCCTTTATGGGCAGGCTAGGCGCCAACGTATCCGGCCTTGCGTATTCTATGCAGAATACGCACCTTGCGGCTCCCTACGAATCCAATGACATGCTTCCCTTTAGGAGAAGTACCGCCGCAGGCGGGGATAGGGGAGCATTTCCAACGGGCGCAGCCCGGTTGTATGGTTTTCCATTCCGCGAAGCGGAATTATAAGACTCATCGCCCGAAGGGCGATACCACCACCCTCTGAACCCTTTGAACCTTCTGAACCCTTTGAACCCTCACGCCGCAGGCGTGTCCAATGGCGATACCACCACCTTCAACCGCCGAAGGCGGCTGTTGCCCCCTGAGCGAAAGCGACGCAACCCTTCTACACAACCCGCCGCCCACAGGCGGCCATAACCCTCGGGACGAAGTCCCGTCAACCCTCACGCCCGACAGGGCGTGTCCAAATATCCACAAGAAACGAGGAATCACAATGACGGAATTGGAAAATGCTGAAAAACTATTTCAGGCCTATCAGGTGAAAGAGGCCTATCCTCTCTTCCAAAAGCTGGCGGAGGAAGGGAACGGCAGGGCCCTTTATTTCCTGGCCCTCTATGAACAGTACTACCTGGGAGCGGCGCCCTTTTCTCCTGAAGGAGCTATCGAAAAAGCCCTTAAGGGGGCCCGGGCGGGAGACGGTCTCTGCGGTGTGTACTGCATGCTCCATTTCGACCTCCTGAGCCATGAGGCCTTCCATGAAATCATGGACGCCAAAGAAAAGTGGATTGACGCAGCAAAGAAGGAAAGTGATGTCTTTGCCCTGGAAGCCCTGGGCTGTCTCAGCGTGGTGCATGGCAAGACGGACGAAGAAGTGCACACGGGCCTCCATCTGCTGGAAGCGGCGGCTCTGCAGGGATACTGGAAAGCCTGGAACGATCTGGGCCAGTTCCATGACCGTCATGTGAAGGATAACAATCCTCTCCTCAAAAAATACGTGGACGATAAGAAATCCCTGTCCTCCTACCGGAAATCCATGGAAGCCGGCTATCCGGACAGCATGAACCGGCTGGCCTATTTCTACTATCTGGGGGACGGAGTGGCGAAAGATGAAAAGGAGGGCATCCGTCTCTTCAAGAAGGCCTTTTCCAAGGGCCATCTGAAGGCAGGCACCGCCCTGGGCATGCTCTACCTCTTTGATGAAAAGGGAGGAAGCAAAAAAGAGGGCTTCCGGTACACGAGAAAGGCGGCGGAAGGAGGAGAGCCCACAGCCATGGGCAACCTGGCCAACTGCTATGATTATGGAAACGGCACGAAAAAGGACCGCCGCCTGGCCAAAGAATGGTATCAGAAGGCCTCTGACGCCGGCATGGATTCCTCCACCACCCAGCTGGCGGTGATGTACCACGAAGATGGAAATGACCGGAAAGCCTTCGCCCTTTTCCAAAAGGCCGCAGACCGGGGATTCCCGGAAGCCATGGGATGGCTGGCCGCCTGCTATCAGTACGGCTACGGCACCGAGCCAAGCAGTCTGGCAGCGGTGCAGTGGCTGGAAAAAGCGGCTGCCCTGGGAAGCTCCGAGGCGGAAGAAGCACTGCAGTACCTTCATCAAGAATTAAAAGGAAATGAGTTATGAGCCTTCAGATTTCAAAAAAATTCTCCGGAATCCTTCTCTCCGCCCTTCTGGCCGGAGCTTTGACCCTTCCTGCTTTTGCGGAAGAAGGAAATATAGAAGACCTGCTTCTCCAAAGTGCCCTGGCCGCCGGCAGGGAAGAGGGGGCCGTTCCGGCCCAGGTTGAAGAAAAGGCGGAGCCCCAGGAAAAGCTCATCCTCCTCACCTGGCAGGAGGACCCGGAATCTGTGCGCTACGAAGTGGAAATTTTCCGGGGGCTTCCGGAAAATCTGAACAGGAACAGCCCCGTGGAAAACCACCTCTACGACAACCAGCGCATTTACACGAACCAGGTGCTGGTGGACTTGGCTGCCTTTCCTCCGGGGGAAGCACCCCTTTATTGGCGGGTGCGGCCCATTGACGCCAACTGGCAGGGCATGGGCCCCTTCTCTTCTCCCATGGAAGTGAGAAGCACCATGAAGCCGGTGAGTCGAAATGCCCCTTATCCCCATGTCTACCATCCGGGAAACGGCTCCACCCTGCTCTATCCCGTCTATTCCTATGCAGGAAATCCCGGCGCTGCCAGTTACGAAGTGGAAGTGATGGACCGGTATCCGGAAAATCCGGATGGCACGGCGCCGTCAAAGTACCGGGTCTTTTCAAAAACCACCACCCTTTCCAATGTGTACGACGACAACCCCCGAATCGGCACCTTCTACTGGCGGGTGCGGGGCATGGATGAAAACGGAAATCCCCTGGGTATCTGGAGCCTTCCGGAAAAGGTGAGGACAAACCCCGAAGAACACTTCGAAGTCGGTATTTTCGGCGACAGCATCACCCAGGGCGGCGGCCATCTCTACCACAGCCCCGCCGACATGGCCTACAGCTACGTTACCTACCTTGATTTCCCGGCCGTCAACATGGGAAGAAGCGGTGACACCACGGAAATGATGGAAGACCGCTTCGACCGTGACGTACTTCCCTTCCATGTGAAATACCTCCTCATCATGGGCGGCATCAACGACCTTCGTATGGGCGCGGACCCCCAAAAGGTTATCGGCCATCTGGAAGCCATCCGGAAGAAATGCGAAGAACACCACATTGTGCCCATCCTCTTAACCATCGTTCCCATTAACCCGGAAAACATCCAGAAATACTACGGCGACGTCACCTACAGCGGCTGGAAGGAATCGGTGGACACCGTAAACAGCTGGATCCGTACCCAGCCCCACATCGACACCGCCGGCCCCTTTGCGGACTACTCCGTCATGCCGGGAGAACTGGCCATGGACGGCATCCACGGCGACTGGAACGCTAAGCAGATGATAGCGGGAGAAATTAACAGGCACATGGGAGAGTTCAGGAAATAGGGGGCAGTGTGAGTGTGCTAGTGTGCTAGTGTACTAGTGTACTAGTGTGGCAGTGGAGGAGCTGTCTGCTTCCCGCTGTCCACCGTCATCCTGAGCGCCAGCGAAGGATCTCGGTACGTGGAGACAGTGACTCATTAGCCAGTAAATACCAGTCGGCGGGAAGACATCAGACCGGCAGACGGCAGACATCAGATGGCAGACGCTATATTCCCGAAAGCAAGAGGGTTCAGGCGCCTTCGGCGCCCAGGTTCTATCGGTCATGTGCTGGCACACTGACCGATGGGTTCCGCCCGCAGAGCGGGCTGGTTCAGAGGGAGTTATATATGCTGCCTGCGGCAGCGCCCCCTTTGGTGGCTGGTGCCACCACCTTTCCCCCCGCAAGCGGGGGCACTATGGATGCTCAGCAGCGTTCCATATGATTCTGTTGGAAACTATAGAGAAGCCCATTCTTCCCCCTGAATAGGGGGAAGTCCCGCAAAGCGGGATAGGGGGTGGCCGCCTTTAGGCGGCCAATCATCGCAATGCGATTCCTGCCTATGAATCCATACCAACTCGGACTCAGCCAACTGCTAATTGCTAACTGCTGTTGCCTCTATGTTAAGTACGCAGCGCTGCCGCCGACCACGGCCAGCCGACAAAAGGAAGGCCCTTTTATGGGCAGGTTAAGGGCAAACTTTGGCTGACTTGGAGGTCCTATGCAGGACCTCCACAGCATATAAAACTCATCGCCCGATAGGGCGATACCTTCCCCTCTGAACCCTTTGAACCTTCTGAACCCTCTGAACCCGGGTCGCTTCGCGGCCCCAGATTGTTTCACGTGAAACAATGGAGATAATCTATGAACACAAAACTGATGATTTCCACCATACTGGCAGTCCTTCTCACCGCAGGTACCGTTTCTGCAGAGGGGCTGCTTCATTTGTCCTGGGAGCCGGACTACGATGCCGTGAAGTACGACGTCATCTTCAGCCGGCTGGAAGCGGGGAAGCTGGTGAAGGTGCAGGAAACCACCGCCTACATGAGTGACATGCTTCTGCCGCAGGCCGGGCGGCTTCGGAATCCGTCGAATCTGTACTGGCAGGAAAGGCCCCTTGATTTTGACGGTTTCCCCATAGGAAACGAAAGCAGCCCCCAAAGACTGGCCGATTCGGTGACGGAGATTTCACGGAATGCGCCCATTCCGCGGCCCGACAGGAGCGGCGAAAAGGGCGGTGCCCTGCTTTATCCGGTCTATTCCTACATTGGAAATCCGGGGACTGCTTCCTATGAAATCGAAGTCCTTTCCGCCTATCCCGAAGATACCGAAGGCAGCGCCCATTCTATCTATCATATAGGGGGCGGTGACTTTCTATATACCGATTTCTACGATGACACGCCCCGCTTCGGCACCTGGTACTGGCGGGTGCGGGGAAAGGATGAAGAAGGAAATCCGGTGGGTGAGTGGAGCCTTCCCCAGAAGCGGCAGTTTTCCACGGAAGGCTGGACCATCGGCCTCTACGGAGACAGCATCACCCATGGCGGCGGCCGCATGTCCTACGGCCCCAACGACCTGGAATACAGCTACGGCCACTATCTGGACTTTGACACGGTAAACCTGGGAGATTCCGGAAATACAAGCCATGACATGGTGGAACGGTTCGACCGGGACGTGCTGCCATTCCACTTGAAATATCTCCTCATCATGGGCGGCAGCAACAGCCTTCGCGGCGGCGTGCCGGCGGAGGATGTAATAGAAGATTTAAAGGAAATCCAGCAGAAATGCAGGGACCACGGCATCATCCCCATCCTCCTCACCCTGCCGCCTATCAACCCCAAAAGCATAGACAAAGTCTTCCACGAACCCACCGCCGAAGGCTGGGAAGAGGCCTTCCAAAGGGTGAATGCATTCATCCGCACCCAGCCCCACATAGACACCGCCGCCGCTTTCCCATACGATAACGTTATGCCCGAAAACCTGGCCCTGGACGGCCTCCACGGCGACGTGGAAGCGAAAAAGCGTATAGCCGCTGTGATAAACAGGCATATAGGGGAGTTTGTGAAATAGGGGACAGCTTTCCGCTTACCGCTGCGCTGTATTCCCGGACACAAAGAGGGGCGCCGCTGACGCGGCAGGTTGTATAGAAGGGTTGTGTTCGCTGGCGCTCAGGGGGCAATGAAATGGCTGTCCTTCTGCGGCATAATACCCATTGGCCGACAGGGCGATACCACAACCCTCAGCGGCTTTGCCGCTGTCAAACCTAAGAATCTTAAGAACCTTCGGCCCGAAAGGGCCGTCCACCTTCCCCTTTGCACCTTTTGAACCCGGGGCCGCCTGCGGCGGCCCCTTTAAGTTATCCACATTCTGTTCAAAACTCTGTGAATTCCTGTGGAAATTCACAGAAAATAAGTCCGAAATCACAGGCGTTATCGACAAAATTAATCACAGAGATTCACACCATGGTTATTCACAACCTGTGAATTAGCAGTGAAATAAAGTTGCCTGTCGGTAAGAAACACTGTGGCATCACGCCGGATAGGAAACCATACGCAAAAAGTTTCCTATTGAAATGAAACACAGTAAAGCTATGCCGGACAGGAAACTATATGCAAAAAGTTTCCTGTCGGCAAGAAACACAGTGGAGCCACGCCGGATAGGAAACCATACGCAAAAAGTTTCCTATTGATAAGAGAGACAATGGAACCACGCCGGATAGGAAACCATACGCAAATAGTTTCCTATTGAAATGAAACACAGTGAAGCTATGCCGAACAGGAAACTCCCAAAAATCATATTGACAAAGCCTCTCATTTAGCATATGTTAAATACAGAATATTGAAAAATTTCGTAAAAGGAGACTTATGATGAATATGGATATTTTCTGGGGATTGTTTATCCCCTTTCTAGGCACGTCCCTGGGGGCGGCTTGTGTGTTTTTCATGCGGGGAAAGATGCACCTTTCCGTGCAGCGGGGGCTCACGGGATTTGCTTCCGGCGTCATGGTGGCGGCTTCCATCTGGAGCCTTCTGATTCCGGCGCTGGAGGAATCTTCTTCCTTGGGGAGGCTGGCTTTTATTCCTTCGGTCATCGGTTTCGGCGGCGGCATGGCATTCCTCCTGCTGCTGGATCATGTGATTCCCCATCTCCACATGGGGGCGAAGGAAGCGGAGGGGCCCAGGAGCCATCTGGCCAGGACCACCATGCTGGTGCTGGCGGTGACGCTGCACAACATACCGGAAGGTATGGCGGTGGGAGTGGTGCTGGCGGGGTTCCTCTCAGGCCACGGCGATATTACCTTCGCCTCCGCCATGGCCCTGTCCCTGGGCATTGCTATCCAGAATTTCCCTGAAGGTGCCATCATTTCCATGCCCCTTCGGGGAGCGGGCATGGGAAAAATGAAATCCTTCGCCGGCGGTGTGCTGTCGGGGGCGGTGGAGCCCATAGGCGGTTTCATTACCATTCTTTTGACCTCCCTCATCGTACCCCTCATGCCCTACCTCCTGTCCTTTGCGGCAGGGGCCATGATGTATGTGGTGGTGGAAGAGCTGATTCCGGAAATGTCACAGGGTGAGCATTCCGATGTCGGCGTCATTTCCTTCGCCCTGGGGTTCATGGTTATGATGACCCTGGATGTGGCGCTGGGATAATAGTGAGCTGGTGTACTAGTAAGCTGGTGAAATAGTGGGGCAGGGGAGAGGCTCTCCGCTTACCGCTGGCAGCCTTCCCACCGACCTGTATTTACTGCCGATTGATTCATATGCACCGGGTACCAAGATTCTTCACTGCGTTCAGAATGACGGAGTCCGGCGGGAAGTAAATCCCGTAACGCTGACTTTATACTCATCGCCGCGAAGCGGCGATACCGCCACCCTCTGAACCCTTTGAACCTTCTGAACCCTCTGAACCTTTTCTCCAAGGACGCCCCTATCCTCCGTCGCCTGACGGCGCCACCCCCTTCCTGTGGAAGGGGGCTATGGCACTTCGTCATGCACCACCGGTGTCATATATGTAAATCCCGTAACGCTGTCTTCATACTTATCGCCGCGAAGCGGCGATACCACCACCCTCTGAACCTTTTGAACCCTCTGAACCCTTTGAACCCGCACGCCCGAAAGGGCGTGTCCAACAAATTAGAAAATAATTAAACGTAAAAAAACCTCTTGCAAAATATTTCCGATGGACCTATAATGCAAACATCAAATTCATACAGGTGGATGAAACATATGGGAGAAAGCCGAAAGGCTTACCGAAGGAGTAACACTCTCAGGTATCTCAAAAAGATAAGTACTGTATGTGGACACACTCTGGAGAGTCTCGATTAAAGAGCGCCGAAGGTGTAAGGATGGAAACGTCCCAATCTCTCAGGCAAAAGGACAGAGAAAGCAGCGTCACACTATGTGTTCCGCTTTAAGGTAGACAATGCCGGCTTCCAGAGTTTTATTTCTTATGGAATGCCGGCTTTTTGTTATCTACTTTCTTAGGGGAGGGCGTTGTTAAAAATGGATTTGAATTACATGGACCTGTTGAATTCGCTGGATAGTTTTATCTGGGGGCCGCCGCTGCTGGTTCTTCTTGTGGGAACCGGTATCCTGCTTACCATCAGGTTGAAGCTGCTGCAGGTATTTCAGTTACCGAAGGCGCTGAAGCTGATTTTCAAAGCACAGAATACAGGCAGTGGTGATATTGATTCTTTCAAAGCTCTCTGCACAGCCCTTTCTGCAACGGTGGGCACCGGCAACATTGTAGGCGTGGCAACGGCCATTGCAGCCGGCGGTCCGGGCGCCATTTTCTGGATGTGGCTTGCCGCATTCTTCGGAATGGCCACCAAGTATGCAGAAGGTCTTCTGGCCGTGAAGTACCGTGAAGTGGATGCCAAAGGTGAAATCGCCGGCGGTCCCATGTTCTACATTAAGAACGGTATGGGCGAGAAGTACAAATGGCTGGGCACCCTCTTCGCCATCTTCGGCGTTCTGGTAGCTTACTTCGGAATCGGTACTTTTGCCCAGGTGAATTCCATTGTGGATATCACCAAGATGACTATCGGACTGGATCCCATGTGGACAGCCATTATCCTCACGGTTCTTGTGGCAGCCATCACCCTTGGGGGCCTCCAGTCCATCGCCGCAGCCGCTTCCAAAATCGTTCCGGCCATGGCAGTGATTTACTTCGTTTCAACCGTTGGTGTTTTGATTTTCTTCGCTGATAAGATTCCTGGTGCTGTTGAAACCATTATTTCCAATGCATTCACAGGCAGTGCCGCAGCAGGCGGTTTCCTTGGTTCCACCATGATTATGGCTATGAGAAATGGTATTGCCAGAGGCGTGTTCTCCAATGAATCGGGCCTTGGCTCCGCTCCTATCGTAGCCGCCGCCGCTAAGACCAAATGGCCTGCGGAACAGGGACTTATTTCTATGACCGGTACGTTCATTGATACCATCATCATCTGCACACTCACCGGTCTTACCATCGTCGTATCCGGTGAATGGCTGAACGGCCTGAACGGAGCGGCCCTGACCAATGCAGCTTTCAAAGACGCATTCCCCGCTTTCGGCGGATACATGCTCATGATTGGCCTGGTGCTCTTCGCTTTCACCACCATCCTTGGATGGAACTACTACGGCGAACGCTGCATGATTTATCTGGCAGGTACAAAGGGAGTTCTTCCCTACCGCCTCATCTTCATTGCACTTGTTGCAAGCGGCGCATTTTTGAAACTCGAAGCCATCTGGGTTCTGGCGGATATCGTCAACGGACTCATGGCTATTCCTAACCTGATTGCCCTGCTGGCCCTGTCCGGCGTGGTGGTAAGAGAAACTGCCAAGTATTTCGACCACCTGAAGACAGGCAAGGACTACGAAGAATACGTAGACCAGGACCCCAGCAAGGAAGTAAAGGCCAAAATTTCCGCAGACACGGAAGACTGAGCCTTTCAATCGGGCACTGATATAACATATTATTTCCAGGCGGAAAGGTTTTCCCATTTTCCTTCCGCCGGGATTAATATGACACCCCATCCGGCAAAGGGCACCCTGGTGGATAAGCCCTCCTAAACTGATTCATCAGGGAGTGCCGGGCTTCGGGAAATATCCCTGGAAATATTTCCCGAAGCGGAGGCCCTACCTTTTTAAAAATGGTTTCCATAAGTATCCTTATGTATGTATAGGATCAGGCGAAAGCCTGTGAATATATGCCGCCATGCACGGCAGGCTTCCGGAGGGGGAATTCAGATCTGGTTCCTGAAAGAAGCCAAAAAAGCAGAATATGGTGGATGATGTACACTGAAAAATGAGAGCCGAAAGGGCCCTCTGCCGAAGGAGTAATACTATCAGGCGTTCAGAAGAACACGAAACTGTGTACGGACACAACTCTGGAGAGTCCCATTCGATTGGGCGCCGAAGGTGTAAAGGGATTTCACCCGTAAATCCCGAATCTCTCAGGCAAAAGGACAGGGCTGGCAGCCGGGTAACCCCCGCTATGCATGGATGCATACATACATACAACCGCCAGCCTCAGACTTTACACACCATCAGCCTGAGTGCGGCGGTTGTTTTTTTCTCAGAAATACGGGTCAAATGTAAGGGGGATATTATTATGGACATGGCTGCAATCAACTCGCTCGTCAATACCATTGACGGCATAGTCTGGGGCCCGGTAATGCTGGTGCTCCTTGTCGGTACCGGCGTGTACCTCACCTGCTTATTAAAATTCCAGACCTGGCGGAATCTGCCCTATGCAATCCACAGCGTTCTTTCTAAAGAAGCCCGCACCACCAAGCGCGGCAAAGGCGATGTTTCTCCATTCTCCGCATTAATGACAGCCCTCGCTGCTACCATCGGCACCGGCAACATCGTAGGCGTTGCCACCGCCATGTTCTCCGGCGGCCCCGGCGCCCTGGTATGGATGTGGATTTCCGCATGCTTCGGCCTCACCACGAAATTCTCCGAATGCATGCTCTCTATTAAATACCGTGAAGTCAATGCCAAAGGTGAAATGAAGGGCGGCCCTATGTTCACCATGAAAAACGGTTTCAAAAATAAAACCGCCGGCCGTACCCTTGGCTTCCTCTTCGCACTGTTCTCCGTCATTGCTTCCTTCGGTATCGGCAACATGACCCAGGCAAACTCCATTTCCGGCGCTGTACAGACAGTCTTCGGAATTCCGGTGGAAGTCTGCGGCGTCATCCTCACCGTTCTTTCCCTTGTCATTATCCTTGGCGGTATCAAGACAATTTCCAAAGTTTCCTCTGTAGTCGTTCCCGGTATGGCTGTGTTCTACATCATCGCAGGCCTCATCTGCATTCTTATTAACATCCAGAACGTACCTCACGGCCTCTATATGATTTTCATGATGGCCTTCAACCCGCAGGCTATTGGCGGCGGCGTCCTCGGCACCATCACAGTTACCGTCATGAACTCCATGCGCTACGGCGTTGCCAGAGGCTGCTTCTCCAATGAAGCCGGCCTGGGCTCCGCAGCCATCACCGCTGCTGCTGCTACCACCGACGACCCCGTTCGCCAGGGCTACATTAACATGACCGGCACCTTCTGGGATACCATCGTTGTCTGCTCCATCACCGGTCTTACCATTGCTTCCTCCGGCGTTCTTGGCACCACCGATGCCAGCGGCGCACCGCTGAAAGGCATCGCCCTCACCATGGCAGCCTTCTCTACCAACATCGGCATCATCGGCACCTACATCGTGGCCATCGGCATCATCCTCTTCGCTTACTCCACCATCATTGGCTGGGAATACCACGGTGAAAAAGCCTGGGAATACCTCTTCGGAACCCATAAATTCAACATGGTTTACAGAATCATCTTCTCCCTGGTCGTTTATGTAGGTGCTACCCAGACCCTTGATCTGGTATGGAACCTTTCCGATATTGCCAACGCACTCATGGCAATTCCAAACCTCATTTCCCTGCTGGTTCTCTCTCCTGTCATCAAAGAAGAAGTCGTCCGCTTCCAGGGCGTACTTGCTAAGGAAAGAGCTGAAAAGGCAGCACTGGCTGCCAAAGAAGAAGGCGCCAAAGCTCATATCTGAGTTTCTTCTTCAACCCACAGGGACGCGATGAATCCATAAGGTTCATCTTCCATATCGTTGTCCCCCCTCACTTCTCCGGAAGTGAGAAACAACCCCTATCCTGCTCCTCTGAATTCCGGCAGGATAGGGGATATTTTTTGCCCTTTTATGAAATAGGGGTATTCTGCCATCCGGAGGGGGTCGCCGAAGGCCATGAGACAAGCAGATATGAGACATCAGACGTGAGTTTCCCGCCGGCACCGTCACTCTGCATCGGTAAGGTGATTTATAAGAAAGTGACTCTAATTTTCTTGTGTCCCCTTGAGGGGAATGCCGCGAAGCGGCAAAGGGTGTGCGAGGGTAAGAATGGTGATGTTACTCTATGGCGATTCCATTCTGCGGGCAGCGAAGAATCTCGGTACGTGCCGATAGTGGAGACACTGCCGGTGCATACCGATGAGTGGGAGACCATGAGACTATTAGATGGAGGAATGCAGCACAATGCCCAGCATCCATAGTGCCACCGCGAAGCGGGGTGGCAAAGGAACTGGATTTGCAGGGAAGCGCAGCGACCCGAAAATCCAGTGACATGCTTTCCCGTGGAGAAAGGTGGTGCCGTTAGGCACCAAAGGGGGAGCCGCCGAAGGCGGCTGTTCTACCGTTAATGACGATATGGGCGATACATACCGATGAGCGTGAGACCATCCGGTTTATTCTGCACTGAAAAATGATATGGAAAATGCAGTGCAGAAAATTTTGGCCTTTGGTCTGGTAAATTTACTTTAGTGTTTAGTACAGATTAAGCTATGCGGTAACATAATATTTCTATGATAATTTTCGCTTGACAAGCGAAATGGATAGGTTTAGTATGTACCATGCTTGAGTGAATTCCAAATCGCGGCTGGGCCAAGGGGGAGCCTGGAGGGAAAACTTGAGAGAACCTCATGTTTTTTTAGTGGAAAAATCGGGCAGAATTTTCATGGAGAAGAGGAATAAGAATGAAACAGAACCAAAAGCATTGTTTTAGAAAAATCGGGGGGGTAAGCTAACCCTTTCCAACCATAGAGGAAAAGCTCTCCTGGCGGCGCTGCTGCTGACAGGGGCTTTTTGCGTGCCTGTGGAAGCGGCAGAGCGCACAACGCCGCTGGTGGTGACGGAGAAGGATCAGACAATCCACGATGATTTCGGCACGGCTTCCCAACCTGTCAGCATAACCGACGGAAAAACGCCGGCAGTACTAGAAATTGCCTCCTCTGCTGCCGATAAAGATGGCGTGACCACGGTATACTCCAACATCATCAACGGCACTTTTACTGTTGGTGGGAGTAAAGATAACGTTGCTGAAGCTAACGGCATCTGGGTGCAGGACAACTATCCGGGCACGGTGAGGCTGGCCAATGGGCTAAATGTAAAAGTGGATGCTGCCGGGAATTATTACAATACTTCCGGCATCTACCTGGAAGGGGTGGACCGTAGTCATTATCCTAAAAGTACAGACGAATCGGTGAATGCCAATGAAGAATATAAAAATAATGGCAATCAGATTTCTTCGACTACCGTGAATGTGGGAAGTGGGACTACTATTACGGTGAATGCTAAGGCTCCGGAGGGCAAGACGGGTACTTTCGTCAATTCCGTGGCTCTGGAAAATCATTTCGGCCATATGAACGTGGGCGATAACGTGCATCTGAATTTGACTACAGGCGCGTTCCAGGAAAATGATTCTGCGGGATTCTATCAGCTTTACTATGGGGATACTTCCATTGGCAATGGATTTACAAGTACTGTGACGGCCACCACAGGTAACAGTTCCCAGCATGTCATAGTTCATGCCGTGCATAGTAACCATGATCATCCTTTGGATCATCAGATACATGCCATAACCCAGAACAAGCTTCATATAGGAGACGATGCTGTTCTTACCGCTCAGGTGCACGACCAGACCCAGGGAGATTATACGGAAAATGGGTCAATCGATGAGACCGGAGCCTTTTTGTCCCGTACAGACTTCATCATAGGAGATAGGATGAAAGTGGACACTGAGCAGACCGGCGTACCGGGAAGGAAAGGGTATGGTATTAATGAATCAACTATTATAACTGGGATTTACACGAGAGCTGCCAAGGGAAGTATTGGTTCGGATTTAATGAATACAGTCAAGGTCAAAAATCGCAATATGCAAATGGTTGCGGGAATGCGTTTCTCGGGATGGCTTCAAAATGGAGATGAGCGCCCGGAGAATCCCTCTGACGATACATCCATTGTCTCCGTGGGAGCACGGAACATGAATAAGATTGATGTGGAAGACAGCATTGCCAGGCACCTTGTTGGGATTATTGCAGATTCCGATTCAAACATCAATATAGGGCAGGATTGTCAGATTCACATGTATATTAACCAAAGTCAGGTGAGTGGTTATACATACGGAATCTACGCAGGCGCAGGTGGTTCTAATTCGACGATACACTTCGGACCTTATGGTACACTTAGTCTGAAACAGGATGGCGGCACATCGGATCAGACAATCGGAATCTGTACAGCTGCTAATTCGACGATAGACCTTGGCCCTCATGGGACACTCAGCTTGATGCAGTATGGCGGCACATCGAATCAGACATACGGAATCTATGCAGTTTCTGATTCGAAGATAGACTTCGGACCTTATGGGACACTCAGTTTGGAGCAGGTTGGCGGTACATCGAATCAGACAATCGGAATCTGTACAGATCCTAATTCGACGATACACTTTGGATCTTATGGGACAGTCAGTCTGAAACAGGAGGGCGGCACATCAAAAAATGGGATGTTCGGAATCTATGCAGATGCTAATACGAAGATAAACTTTGGCCCTCATGGGACACTCAGCTTGATGCAGGATGGCGGCATATCGAATAAGACATACGGAATCTATGCAGTTTCTGATTCGAAGATAGACTTCGGACCTTATGGGACCCTCAGTTTGGCGCAGGATCGCGGCACATCGAATGGCACATACGGAATCTATGCAGATGCTAATAAGACGATAGACTTTGGCCCTCACGGGACAATCAACTTGATGCAGGATGGCGGCACATCGAATCAGACAATGGGAATCTATGCAGTTTCTGGTTCGAAGATAGACTTCGGACCTTATGGGACGGTCAGCTTGCAGTTTGAAGGTGATTATCAAGGAAATTCTCAGATTCTATCTGATTTATGGAACTATGGAGCAGATACAGAAGTTAAAGATCATGCTTCTTTCACAGTGAGCGGGAATCTTACAAAGGCCGTTCCCCAGGCCATTACGCAAATCAGAGGAATTTATGTAGGAAATGGAACCGGAAGGTTTGGGGGCAATCTGACCGTTCATACATCAGGACATAATTACGCTATGGTCAGCGGTATCGTGGCATCTGCAGACACAGAGAAAACCAATCTTCTATCTGACGGCGATAATGCCCATGTGACTGTCGATGCCACAGAAGATGAAACAGGAACGACGAATAAGTTGTCTGGTGGAAATTATATAGCCGGCATTAAAAATAGTGGAAAAGGTTCATTCGTAACGGTCGGTAGAAATGCCCAGATTCAAGTGTCAGCCCCTGAAGATAAGGAAGTATCGGCACTCTGGGTGTATAAAAATGCAAAAATGGAAATGGGTGACGGCGCGGTTCTCACAGTGAATAGCGCGGCTGCAGAAAACAACAACGTGGTAAAAGCTGATTCGGTAGGCAAAGTCACCTTCGACGGTGGCATGACCCTTTCGGGCAGCCAGAATGCCATCTACAGCACCGGCGATGGCAGCTCTGTTACCGCACTGGGCGCGGGCCGCAAGGTCATCCTCGGCAATCTGGAATCGGCCGATAAAGGTTCCATCAAGCTCAAACTCAACACAGCAGATTCCCTGCTTCGCGGCAAGTCCACCATTGACGGATTCCGGCCTGATGCAGCGACGACGCATGGCTTGATGGCTGCAACGGCAGAGGTAAATGATGCAAGTGGCAATGCTTCTGGAGACAACATGCCAGCTGATACAGAGTTGACTGTAGCCAATGGCGCCCGCTGGGATATGACGGACAATAGCCAAGTGAAGACGCTGAACCACGAGAATGGCGGCACGGTCAATATGTCCTACAATCCGGAGCTCCAGCGTCTGGATGTCGACACCTACAACGGCAATGGCGGCGTCTTCCGCATGAAGTCCGACCTGAATCAGCTGGAGACGGATGACAAGAAATATGCAGATAAAGTGTATATTCAGAATGCCGAAGTTGGCTCCACAGGCCTCATTCAGGTCCACGACCAGAGCTTCCTTACGGGCCATGAGGTCACGGGCACGAAATACCAGCTGCTTATCACGGATAAGAGCGGCAAGGCCAAATTCAGCGGAATGGACCTGGACGACGGCGGCCTCTGGGATGTAACACCTACCATCCAGAACGGCAAGTATGTGCATGATGTGATGAACGTATCTGATGCTAATGAAGAACAGTGGTACCTTACCAAGCTGGAAAGAAAAATCAACAAAGACACCATTCCTCTCATGAAGGCCGCTGACAACAGCTATGCCCTCTACCGTCTGGACATCGACAGCCTCCGGAAGCGCATGGGAGACCTTCGTTTCCGTAACCTGAAAGACACCTCCGGCCTCTGGGCCCGCGATTTCCATGGTGCCTATGATGGATCCGGCGTAGACAGCAAGTACAACGGCTTCCAGCTGGGCTATGACTACGCCGCCAACGACAAGAGCGTTTACGGCTTCTTCGCAGAGCGGACTATTTCCAACCCCAAGTACAGCTATGGCTCCTCCAAGGACCACGGCCTTTCCGGCGGCCTTTACGGCACCTGGTTGGGTGACAGCGGCGTATATACCGATGTGGTGGCCAAATGGGGCAGGGACGATACCAACCTTCACACCTGGGGCGGATGGCCCGACAGCGCCAATTACCGCACATGGAATGAAAGCCTTTCTGTGGAATGGGGCAAAACCTTCACCAGAGACGACGGCCTCTTCCTGGAACCGGAAGCGCAGATGGTCTTCGGCCGTCTGGGAAGCAAGGATTATACCACCCGCCGCGGCAGGACTGTAAGCATGGGAAGCTATGACAGCGCCATCGGACGCCTGGGCATCCTTTTGGGCAAACGGGTGACGGATAGAGAGCATCCCTATGACTACTACCTGAAATTTTCAATGCTCCATGAATTCGGCGGCGAAAGAAACTTCCACCTCGCCGCTCCTGACGGAGAAACCTATGACTACAGCGAAGACTACCGGGACACCTGGTACGAAGCAGGCTTCGGCGGCACCTGGCACATCAACGGAAACACCAGCCTCTATGCAGACGCAGAAAGAAGCTTCGGCGGCATGTGGCATAAGAAATGGCAGTGGAATGTGGGAGTGAACTGGCAGTTCTGATTGGATAGACGATAGAAGATAGATGGTAGAAGAAACAAAAAAGCTGAGAAAAATGGCAGTCATTTTTCTCAGCTTTTTTGTGATGCTGATATTTTAAGGAAACAGGCAGAAAGGAGACTGCAGCACTCTGGTACGTGCCGAATGGTCAGGCTCCTTCCTCAGGTGGCAATCCTGCATAGGATTGCCAAGTCGGGCAAAGTTGGCCCATAGCCTGCTCATAAAAGGGCCTTCCTTTTGATTGCCCGACCGGAATGGAGCTGGACGAAGCCCTGAGATAGGTCCGAATTTATCGGAAAAGAACTGACGCCCCTATCCTCCGTCGCCTGACGGCGTGCACAGCGAACACATTTTGAAGGAGCAGCGCGACGCACAAAATGTAGCGAGTCGTTTCCCCTTTAGGGGCCATCCCCCCTTCCTGAGGAAGGGGGCTCTGGCACTTCGTCATACACCACCGGTGACACAAAGCCAATCCCGTAACGCCTTGTTTCCCCTTGAGGGGAAACAAGGCGGAGCAGCAAAGGGTGTACGGGGCTGCAAGTCGGAATGGCACCTATGCTGAACTGACTGTGGAGGTCCTGCATAGGACCTCCAAGTCAGCCGAAGTTTGCCTCTAGCCTGCCCAATAAGAGGCTTTCCTTTTAGTCGGCTGACCGTGCAACGGCGGCTTCTTCCCGCCGACCGGTATTTAGTACCATATGATTCATTATCGGCTTTTGCCGAGATTCTTCGCTGGCGCTCAGAATGACGGTTGGTGGCGGGAAGGAAAGCACGTAACGCAGTCTGACGTCTGATTTCTGATTTCTTTTGTCTAATCCCCGCCCCTATCCTCCGTCGCCTGACGGAGGATAAATACTGCGGCGAAAGCCGCCACAACAACCCTCAGCCCAAAGGCCGGTCAAACCTAAGAACCCTCGGGGCGAAGCCCCGTTCACCTTCCCCTCTGAACCCTTTGAACCAGCCCGCCAAAGGCGGGCCGAACCCTCTGAACCCGGGCGGCTTTGCCTCCCCATTCATCCTCTCCCGCTGGCCTTATCCAGGTCCGCCGCATTTTTTGCTTCTTCAATGTTTCCATCCCGTTTCATCAGCAGCTTCTGCAGCTTTTTCCGTTTGCCCCTTTCGATGTACTGATGGGCCAGCACATCCGGCAGGGTGGCGCCCAGGGAGATGCCAAGCAGCACCAGCATGGCCTCCACCCCGGTCTGCAGGGCGAGAAGGAGGGCCAGACCGTCCATATGCTGGATATCGATGATGGCAAAGAAGAAGCGGTACATGAGCACCCCCGGCACCAGAGGGATGATGGCCGGTATGGTGACCACGAAGATGGGAGCGTGGAAGTACTTGGAAATACTGAAATACAGGATAGACAGTACGGCGGCGCCAAAGAAGGAGGCGCTGGCCATGCCGAAGTGGAAAACCACCATGAATACATCCCGCACGTCCACCGTAATAATGGCTCCCAGGCAGGCCAGGGGGATATATCGTTTGGGAATGTTGAACATGATGGAAAAGCCCAGGGCTGCCATGGCTGCCGCCAGGGCCTGTGCCAGGTACAGGTGCTCCGGCGCAATGTTTACGGCGGTGAAGCTGGGCACGTCGGTGAGACCCACGGCCCCTGCAATGCCGAAGGTCATGGCCAGCATAATAAGGAGGGTATGGGTCATGCGGGTCATGCCGGAGGTGAGGTAGTTATTCAGGAAATCGTCCACTGCGTTTATGAGAGGCACCCCCGGTATGAGGGTCAGGGCACAGGCTACAATGGGCAGGAAGGGAGAAATGGCACCGGGCAGGTACATGGTGAGATAGGCGGTAATGGTGGCCGCAAAGGCGGAGGCGGCGATGGTGACATAACCGTTGAACTCTATGCGGGTACATGCATATTTCACCAGAGCCCCTATGATGGCTGCCAGCATGGTATAAAGAGCCTCCACCTCGTGGCCCCCGAAAATCAGGCAGAAGGCGGAAGAGGCCAGTCCGATGGCCAGAATTGCCAGCCATTCCGGGTAGATCCGGTTCATGCAGTGCCGGTGGATTTCATGAAGCTGGTTTACAAATACCCCATAGGGTTCATTCTTATAGAGAGCTTCCCGGCTGGTCTTGCTGGTCTTTAGGAAGGTGAGCATATTCACCCCATGGCGGTAGCATTTGCGGAACATGGTGTGAGTCCTCTTCCCGTCATCCACATTAATCATAATGGTGGAATAGGTAATGTGAATCTGCACATCCTCCCAGTAAATGCCCAGATAAGCAGCGGTCTGCAGCATATCCCGCACAATCCGCTTGCTGCCGGCGCCGCTTTCCATCATCATCTGCCCCGTATCCAGGATGAGCTTCATCTTATCCCGGATGGTCAGGGTATTTTTATCATTATTTTCCAATATAAGACTTCCTTTGTAAATTTGGAGGCAAAAGGAACGATTGCCTGTATTTCCGCATGCAAAAAAGACGCGGCTGCGCCGCTAGGTACCTTAATGAATCAGTGCTTCCTTAAGGTTGAGTCCGCTTCGCCCGGGGGCAGAGGAAAGTCATAGCAGTGGAAGGGAAATGCCGCCGATAGGCGGCATTATGATAGCTCATCGCCCGGCAGGGCGATACAACAACCTTCAAGACCAAAGGGCGCCGAACCCTTACAGCCTGGTATTCTGGATGAAATCGATATACTCCTTATACTGCTTCGCCAGTTCATAATCGTGGAGCGGGAAGCACTCACTGAGCCAGCGCACCAGAAGCCACAGGCAGCCGAAGAACACCAGGAACTGGAGAAGACGGTGGATACAGGAATAGGATTTCTTCGCCTTCCTCTGCCAGCGGGCCGGCAGGTGGTAGGCACTTTCGTAAATCCATTTCCAGTACAGCAGCTCAAAGGCAATCACCCCTGCCGCCATGAGGAGGAGATTCACAAGCCCCACATGGGGAAGAACGATGCGGTGAAACCAGCGCACCGGCTGGTACAGGGCAAAAAAGGTCTCCCGAGGCGACATCATGAGCCCCATGAATTCATAATGGGTAAGAAAAATAAAAGCACTGAAAGAAAAGAAAGAAACGATGGCTAGACAGATGAGGGTGGCCAGATTCCGCCCCACATAGACCCGGCAGATCACATTCATTACGAAGAAAATCAAAAGCAGGGTGCCTATGGCGGTGAGGAAATAGGGACTCAAATGGTTAAACGTAGGATCCTTCATGCCATTCACCGCATGGGTGAGCACATAGGGAAAAATCAGAATCCATGAAAAGAAAGGGATGTACCCAATGCGCCAGAAAGGATGAAGCAGATTTTTTCCCGTCATCAGTTCCGTAAAGAAAATCAGCAGGAAACACTCCCCCATATTTCTGCCAAACCGGTACCACTGGAAAAGCCCGGTAATTCCCAGGGCATCATAATATATAAATACTATAAAAAGAAGGCAGAAAGCACTGATGAAATATAAAGCCAGCTCCCTCATGGAAATATCCTGGCACCAGGCTATGAACTTTTCCTTCTCCTGTTCAAGAAACAGCATCGTTCTCTCCCCCATACTATACTTAATCTAAGTATAGAGAAATAGAACCGCCGCGGCAAGAGGACAATTTACAGGGGTAAGAGGGGGAGTGAAAAGTTTCCTGTGGGCAAGCAACACCATGGAGCCACGCCCTTTTGTCATTTCGAGCGGAGTCGAGAAATCTCCCGGCGAACAGTTTCCTGTGGGTAAGAAACACCATGGAGTCAAGTCGGACAGGAAACCCTTCGCGAACAGTTTCCTGTGGGTAAGCAACACCATGGAGCCAAGGCGGACAGGAAACTATAGGCGAACAGTTTCCTGTCGGTAAGGAAAACCATGGAGCCAAGTCGGACAGGAAACCCTTAGCGAATAGTTTCCTGTGGGTAAGAAACACTGTGGAATCAAGGCGGACAGGAAACCTTTCGCCAACAGTTTCCTGTCGGTAAAGAACACCATGGAGCCAAACCGAATGGGAAACCCTTCGCGAACAGTTTCCTGTGGGCAAGAAACAGCATGGAGCCAAGTCGAATAGGAAACCCTTCGCGAACAGTTTCCTGCCGGTAAGAAACACAGTGGAGCCACGCCCTACTGTTATTTCGAGCGGAGCAAAGCGGAGTCGAGAAATCTCCTTCGCGAATAGTTTCCTGTCGGTAAGAAACACTGTGGAATCAAGCCGAATAGGAAACTATAGGCGAACAGTTTCCTGTGGGTATAAACACCATGTGGCCACGCCCTCCTGTCATTTCGAGCGGAGTCGAGAAATCTCCCGGCGAACAGTTTCCTGTCGGCAAGCAACACCATGGAATCAAGTCGGACAGGAAACCCTTCGCAAAAAGTTTCCTGCCGGTATGAAATGCTATGGTGCCAAGTCGGACAGGAAACCTTTCGCGAATAGTTTCCTGCCGATATGAAATGCAGTGGAGCCAAGCCGAATAGGAAACTATATGCGAATAGTTTCCTATCGGTATGAAACACCATGGAATCAAGTCGGACAGGAAACCTTTTGCCAACAGTTTCCTGTGGGCAAGAAACGCCATGGAGCCACGCCGAATAGGAAACTCATACATAAAAAGTTTCCTGTCGACATGATACCGCCGTATCACGCCGCACAGGAAACTTCTATTTCAAATAATCATACAGTTTTCTCACCGACTCGATATCCTTCATTTGGAAAGGAGAGAGAAGGTGCACTATCTTTCCTACCAGGGAATGGTGCTTCAGGAAACGCCGTGCTTCCTCCACCGTGGCGGCGCCGCCGTTCTCCCGGTAGCCCTCTGCCACCGCCAGCACCCGGCCCTTTTCCTCCCGATAATTTTCCCGGCAGATGCCCTGGAGAAGAAGAAGAAAATCAATGGCCTTCTGCTCCTCCCTGTTTCTGGAGTACAGCCGGTTCTCCCAATCCAGAAAGGTGAGCTTTCCATCTTTATAAGTAATGTCCCGAAGGGCCGGCCGGCCGTGGATGACACCGTCATGATGAAGCGCAGCCAGGGCGGCACCGGTTTCTCCCAGAATATCCTTCTTCTCCTCTTCACTTCGTTTGGAGCCCAGAATATTCTTCAGCGTAGGGCCGCCGTCCAGGGTGACCATGTAATCCGGCGTGAGCACCTGGATATTTGGTACCAGCTCCGGATGCGACTCTCCGGCAATAGTCATGCGGGCGATTTCATAATAAAATTCCTTCTCCACCGAATACTTCACCAGCTGATTCCGCCCATTCCCCAGCTTCCGCTTGATCCAGTACTTCTGTCCCTCCAGGGTGAAATCAATAATCCGCTCCTTCGGATTCTCCCGAATCAGCTGCTCCGCCATGGACTGTATCCTCGCTTCCTCCATATTAACCTCCTTTCTTAATGGGTTTATATTTTATTTAAACCATTGTAACAGAAATAAAAAGATTTTGTAAGGAATAAGTTTGGGGAGATTGGAGTCAAAGGAGGAGGGGACGGAAGAGTCATTGGCGGTGATGGGTTCAGAAGGTGCAAAGGGCGGAGGAAAGGTTCTTAATAAAGCGATTGCGTATCTGCGGTTTATTCTGCCCCCTGAATAGGGGTGGCAAGCGAACGTGGTTCGTAGGGGAGCAAAGCGACCCGAAAATCCAGTGACATGCTTCCCTTTAGGGAAAGTCCCCGCAAGGGAATGAGGGTGCATTTCCACGGGCGAAACCCGGTTGTATGGTTTTCGCTGCCAAAGGCAGCGCTGCCGCCGCAGGCGGCAAAATACTCATCGCCCGCAAGGGCGATACCACCCCCTCTGAACCTTCTGAACCCTCTTGAACCCTCTGAACCTTCATGCCGCAGGCGTGTCAAAAAATATTTCAAAAACCAGTTGACACAAACCTCCATCCATGGTATCATCATACCTGTCGCCGCGAGAGCGGCGGCCACGATGAAGTCTTCCTTCAAAAACTTAAAAAAAGTGCTTGACAGG
>NZ_UPZP01000004.1:0-10000 GCF_900538805.1 uncultured Dialister sp. | reverse complement strand
AACAGAACCTGAAACCGTATGTTTACAAGCAGTCGGAGACCGCTTAATAATAAGGTCAACGGCGTGCCTATTGAAGAATGAACCGGCGAGTTATGAGGTCCAGCAAGGTTAAGCAGGAAATGCGGAGCCGAAGCGAAAGCGAGTCTTAATAGGGCGAGAAGTTGGATTGCATAGACCCGAAACCACAGTGATCTACCCATGTCCAGGCTGAAACACAGGTAAAAATGTGCGGAGGGCCGAACCTATATCCGTTGAAAAGGGTTAGGATGAGGTGTGGGTAGGGGTGAAATTCCAATCGAACGTGGAGATAGCTGGTTCTCCCCGAAATAGCTTTAGGGCTAGCCTCGAGGAGAGATTGCAGGCGGTAGAGCACTGATCAGGAGAGGGACCTACCCGGTTACCAAACCCAGTCAAACTGCGAATGGCTGCAATTATACTCGGGAGTCAGACTACGACTTATAAGGGCCGTGGTCAAAAGGGAAACAGCCCAGATCATCAGCTAAGGTCCCAAATGCCGTGCTAAGTGGCGAAGGATGTGGCGTTTCATAAACAACCAGGATGTTGGCTCAGAAGCAGCCACCATTCAAAGAGTGCGTAATAGCTCACTGGTCGAGAGACGCTGCGCCGAAAATGTCCGGGGCTCAAGCACGGAACCGAAGCTATGGCATGATAGCAATATCATGGGTAGGGGAGCGTTCTTATAAGGAAGAAGCATTACCGTAAGGAGATGTGGACATATAAGAAGTGAGAATGCCGGTATGAGTATCGAAAAGAAAGGTGAGAATCCTTTCCACCGAAAGCCCGAGGGTTCCTGAGCAACGATCGTCGACTCAGGGTAAGTCGGGACCTAAGCCGAGGCGGAGACGCATAGGCGATGGACAACAGGTTGAAATTCCTGTACCGGATGGAGTCGTTTGAGCGAAGGAGCGACGCAGGAGGGCACATGATCGCGCGGCTGGAAGAGCGCGTCCAAGTGCGTATGCGGGTAAGGAGGCAAATCCCCTTATCCAGAAGCAGAGACATGATGGGGAGTTAAAGGCGACTTTGACGAACTCATGGATCCCACACTGCCAAGAAAAACTTCTAGCGAGACAACATCCGCCCGTACCGTAAACCGACACAGGTAGGCGGGGAGAGAATCCTAAGGTGCGCGGGAAAACCCTCGTTAAGGAACTCGGCAAATTGCATCCGTAACTTCGGGAGAAGGATGACCCTGAGTAGGCGAAAGGGAGAAACCCCCGGAACAGAAAAGGGTGGCAGAAAAGAGGCCCAAGCAACTGTTTACCAAAAACACAGGTGCCTGCGAAAGCGAAAGCTGAAGTATAGGTGCTGACGCCTGCCCGGTGCTGGAAGGTTAAGGAGAGAGGTCAGCGAAAGCGAAGCTTCGAACTGAAGCCCCAGTGAACGGCGGCCGTAACTATAACGGTCCTAAGGTAGCGAAATTCCTTGTCGGGTAAGTTCCGACCCGCATGAAAGGCGTAATGATTTGGGCACTGTCTCAACGAGGGGCCCGGTGAAATTGAAATACCTGTGAAGATGCAGGTTACCCGCGACTGGACAGAAAGACCCCATGGAGCTTCACTGCAGCTTGAGATTGAATCCCGGTGACATATGCACAGGATAGGTGGGAGGCGAAGAAGTAATGCCTTTGGGTGTTACAGAGCCGATGTTGGGATACCACCCTTATGTTGCTGAGATTCTAACACGGAGACTAACAACCTCGTGGACCATCTCAGGCAGGCGGTTTGACTGGGGCGGTCGCCTCCTAAAATGTAACGGAGGCGCCCAAAGGTTCCCTCAGGCCGGACAGAAACCGGCCGAAGAGTGCAAAGGCAGAAGGGAGCTTGACTGCGAGACAGACAAGTCGAGCAGAGACGAAAGTCGGGCTTAGTGATCCGGTGGTACTGAGTGGAAAGGCCATCGCTCAACGGATAAAAGCTACCCTGGGGATAACAGGCTAATCTCTCCCAAGAGTTCATATCGACGGGGAGGTTTGGCACCTCGATGTCGGCTCATCACATCCTGGAGCTGGAGTAGGTTCCAAGGGTTGGGCTGTTCGCCCATTAAAGTGGTACGCGAGCTGGGTTCAAAACGTCGTGAGACAGTTTGGTTCATATCCATCGCGGGCGCAAGAAGTTTGAGGGAGGCTGCTCCTAGTACGAGAGGACCGGAGTGGACGGATCAACGGTGTACCAGTTGTCACGCCAGTGGCACGGCTGGAAAGCCGCATCCGGAAAGGATAAACGCTGAAAGCATCTAAGCGTGAAGCCCGTCCCGAGATGAGACTTCTCATCAGAAATGAGTAAGACCCCTTAAAGACGATGAGGTTGATAGGCTGTGAGTGGAAGTGGCGCGAGCCATGGAGCGACGCAGTACTAATAGGTCGAGGTCTTAGCTTAGATTTCACGAAAAGCACGACCAGAGGCGAGAGCCTTCGGGACTTCTTCTATACAGTTTTGAGAGTACAGACTCTCAAAGATTCAGTGGCGATAGCTGTGAGGATACACCCGTACCCATGCCGAACACGGTAGTTAAGCTCACAAACGCCGAAAGTACTTGGCTGGAAGCGGCCCGGGAGGATAGGAAGCTGCTGATTAACTTGAAAAAGCACTAATGAGAAATCGTTAGTGCTTTTTTGCTGTGCGTATCATTTGAGGCAGTGGGCTTTTGAGGGGAATCGGTGCTTACCGTATTCCCGAAGGTTGACGGCCCTTCGGGCCGAGGGTTGATGGCGCCGCCGGGCCTGCGGCCCTGGGCGCCAAGGGTTCTGTCCGGGATCGGCTTCGCCTTCCGGACGGGTTGAGGGCTCCGCCCAGGGAGTTATATAGTACCGCTCCACTGGGGAGGTACGGCGCCTTGTGGCGCCATTTTGTATGCCGCCTGTCGGCGGCGGCCCCCTTTGGTGGCTGGTGCCACCACCTTCCCCCCGCAAGCGGTGGGACAATAAAGCTCCTCGAACCTTAGTGTTCATAAGTGGCTCAAGGTATAGCACGGGTTGTTGTGCCCCCGCTTTTGCGGGGTGGCAAGTGAGACGCTTTCCCGTGGAGAAAGGTGGTGCCGAAGGCACCAAAGGGGGGAAAGCGGCCGAAGGCCGCTAATCATCGCCATGCAGTTCCTGCTGATGAATCCAAAGGCATCACGCCGGAACCAGCCGGCAGCAGGAAGCAGGATGCCGGCAGTCGATTGCCTTTCTCTTTACATCCGGCGGCTCCTTCCCGCCTACTGGTATTTAGGAGCATTTTTGACACTTACTGCTCGTACCGAGATTCTTCGCCTTCGGCTCAGAATGACGATGAGGGCGGGAAGGGAAGCACGTAACGTAGTCTGACGTCTGATTTCTGACTTCTATCGTCTAATCCACGCTGTTCCTCCGTCGCCTACGGCGACACCTCCTTCCTAAGGAAGGAGGCCATAGCACTCCGTTATGTAGCAGTGTTGACATAAAAGTAAATCCCGTAACGCTGACTTCATACTTATCGCCCGCAGGGCGATACCTTCCCCTCTGAACCCTTTGAACCTTCTGAACCCTCTGAACTCGAGCCGCAGCGCGGCTCCAATGGCGATACCACAGCCCTTGGTCCAAAAGCCCGTTAAACCTGAGAGTCCTTTGGACCGACGGCCCCATCAATCTTAAGAGCCTTCCCTTTTGCCTCCTCCCTCCACCGTACTTCCCAAACCACTTATTCATGGTTTATACTTGTTTCAGGTGATGAATATGCATTTTCTTTTTAAGCTTTTTAAGTGGCTTATTATTCTTATTATTGCTGCTGCTTTAGTTCTTGGCTTTTATGCTGGCAATCTTGCTTATGAGGAGCTTTTTACGGCGCCCTGGGACAGGATTTTGGGGATTCAGAATCATCGGTCGGATCTGGCTCGGATGCATGGGCTGGAGGAGCGGTATGGCTGGCAGCGGGTGATGGTGCCTTCTAAGGATGGGACGGAGCTTCGGGGAACTTATATTGAGACAGTGAAGGGAGGAAAGAAGGCGGTTATCCTTCTTCATGGTCTTTACCAGAATCGTTCCATGTGTGTGCCCTACATTTCTATGTACCAGGATATGGGATACAATGTTCTTCTCGTGGATCTCCGCGGCCATGGGGAGAGCGGCGGGGGACAGACGGATTGGGGGATTCATGATGTGGATGATATGAATGGCTGGGTGGATTTCCTCCGGTCTAAGAACCCTTCCATGGAAATCGGTTTTCATGGGATTTCCCTGGGCGCTGCCATGGCTTTGATTTACAGCGGAAGTAAGGAGGGGCAGCAGATGAAATTCTTTGTGGCAGACAGTTCCTATGGAAATCTTCTGGAGCTTGGAAGGGATAAGATTCTGACCTATACCGGTGACGACAGGCTGGTGCTGGGGATGGATGTGCTGAATCCTTTTATGCAGGCGGCCATGTTTTTCCATACAGGGAAACTGCTTTCCGATGTGGACCCTGCTTCCCAGGTGACCCATATGGCTTCTCCGGTCCTTTTTCTTCATGGCGGGGCGGATATGCTTGTTCCGCCTTCGGCGGCCCATGAGCTTCTGGCTGATTCTTCCAGTTCGGTGAAGGAGCTTTATATTTTTGACGGCGCTGCCCATACCATGGAAATGGCAGTCAATGGCCCCGCTTATAAGCAGGTGGTGAAGAAATTTGTGAGTGCGCGGTCCTGAAGTTTTTATTTTAAATACTGCTTTGTATGATAAAATAGGGTAAAGCATTTCATGTATGACAGGAGGTATATATATGAATGGAAACGGTGTGAATCGGGAGGGATTCCTGGCGGCCAGGGATACCATAGAAGCGTTGAAGGGAACATTGGAATGTCTAGAGGTGAATCTTTCCCAAGAACGGGATGCCAATGAAGGATTGAACCTGACCATTGAAGCGCTTCGTAAGGAAAATGAGAATCTGCAGGAAAAGGCTTTCCAGCTGGAGGCGGAGATTGTATCCCTGAAGCAGGAGGCAAAGGACAGCGGAGACCGGAAGAAGGATGATTCGGTTCCTCCTTCTGAAATCCGGGCGGAGCTGGAGAAGAAGCTGGGTTTCTATTATAAGGATTTGAAAAATGTGGATGAAAAAAATCTCACCGCCGAAGACAGTGAGACTTTGTATCATATCCTGACTTACACTTTCAAAACGCTGAAAAAAGCGGGCTTGAAATTTTGATTTTTTATTTCATGCCTGTGCTCTGGGCATAGTAGAAAAGGTACTGCTGCATAATGCCGGCCCTGTTTCCATAGGAAGGAAATGGATTTCTGCCCTCATAAAAGCGGTCTATGACCCGCTGTATCCATACGTCCACCGGTGCCAGGGCAATGCGGTGGAAGCTGAATAGGGCAATGCAGCTGGCCACCTTGATGCCTATGCCAGGCAGGTTCATAAGGCTTTCCAGCAGTTTTTCATCATCATATGCCGCCATGTCCTCGAAAAGGTGTGGCGACTTTTTTATGATTTCCGCTGTTTTGTGGATATAGGGGATGCGGTAGCCTAAAGAGCAGGCCCTGAGGTCTTCTTCCGGCAGGGCGGCAAGTTTTTCCGGTGAAGGAAAGGTGTAGACCGATTCCATTGGCGTTTCGATTTGATTCCCAGCCATGTGGCACAGTTTTTCCACGGAGGTGGAAATGGCAGGAATGGATTTCCTTTGGGAAATGATAAAGGTAATCATGGTTTCCCATGGGTCCTGTTTAAGGATTCGGATGCCCCTGCTGTAGGCGGCCGCTTTTTGGAGGTATAGGTCATTTCTGTCTATGGTGTTACAGATGTTCCGGTAGTTTTCGCTTAGGTCAAAGTAAGGCTTCCACACGTGAGTCCAAAGGTAGCGGGAACAGGAAACATCATAATGGATGCCCTTGATATGACGGATGTAGAGGACATGGCTTTTGGTGGTGAAACGGAATACACCGTTGTCCTTTTCCACGGCCCGGAAGCACTGGCCGCTGTGTATGATTTTATGAAGGTCAAAGTCATCTTTGATAAAAATATGCATGAGGTGCTCTTTTCTTAAACTTCAGGGACTTGTGAATGAATCATTGGTTTCATTATATTCTTTTACATGCTTTTTTCAAAGATATGATAAAATAGAAGCACACCATTGCAGGAAAGAGGGATATTTTGGGAAAACAGCTGTTACTGGTCAATGACCTGCCGGGATACGGAGAGGTGGCGCTGGCGGCTATGATGCCGGTGCTGACGCATATGGGCCATCATGTGTATAATCTGCCTACAGCCCTTGTTTCCAATACGCTGGACTACGGGCGCTTTGAAATTCTGGATACTACGGAATATATGAGGAATACGCTGGGGGTGTGGAAGTCCCTGGGCTTTTCTTTTGACGCCATTTCCACAGGCTTTATCGTCTCCCCCACCCAGGCTGCCATGATTGCCAATTACTGCAGTCGGGAGCGGGAGAAGGGAACGAAAATTTTTGTGGACCCCATCATGGGGGATGAAGGCCGTCTGTATAACGGCTTGACCAAGCGGACGGTGGAGGGCATGGGGCGGCTGATTTCCCAGGCGGACTACATGGTTCCCAATTATACGGAAGCAGCCCTCCTTGCAGGAGAGCCCTATGAAAAGGAGGGGCTCTCCTGGGTGGCCATGAAGAATCTTTTGGGAAAGCTTCATCGCATAGGGAATGGGTCCGTAGCCATTACCAGTGCGAAGGTGGACGGCTCAGATGCGGTGGCCGGCTTTGACGGGGAAAGGGGAGAATATTTCCTCAGGACCTTTGATATGATTCCTGTCCGTTTCCCCGGTACCGGCGATATTTTTTCCGCCATATTCATGGGAAATGTAATGAACGGAGTATCCATGATGGATTCCGTGGACCGTGCCATGCTGGCGGTCCGTCAGATGATTGTATTAAGCAGAAACAGCGGCGATTCCTTCAAGGGAATTCCTGTGGAAAACTGTTTGGAGGTGCTTGATTCATGCCGAGAAGACCGAAAATAAAGATTACCTGTATTGACAGGCTGGGAAAATGCCCCTGCCATAGAGGCCACAGAGTGGGCGATTCCTGGGATTTCGACAGGGACCGGGGGCAGATATGCCCCATGGTGATGCACGTAGCTTTTCCTTATATAGATATCCTCCGCTACGGCGGTGAAATTCCCCAGCCGGGACAGGAGAAGGGGACGGCCGTCTTCTGCTGCCCCGATGTGGAAACCATTAATGTATTCAAAATAGAAAAGGTGGATGAATAATTTCATCCCTGGCTGAAGGTGACGCTATGGAACAAATGCAGTTCATCCGGAAACTTCCGGAACCTATGGAAATCAAACAGGAAATTCCGCTGAAAAAGGAATTTCAGAAATTAAAAGAAAAGAGAGACCGGGAAATTGCCGATATTATGACAGGAAAGGATGACCGATTCCTCCTCATTATCGGCCCCTGCTCGGCGGACAATGAACCGGCGGTGCTGGATTACTGCACACGCCTGGCCAAAGTGGCGGAAGAGGTCAAGGATAGGCTCTTCATCATTCCCCGGGTATATACCAATAAGCCCAGAACCATCGGCAAGGGGTACAAGGGCATGCTCCACCAGCCGGACCCGGAGGGAAAGGAAAATATGATGGAAGGCATTAAGGCTATTCGCCGCATGCATGTCCATGTCATAGAACAGACCGGCTTTACCTGTGCCGAAGAAATCCTGTATCCCGAAAACCACCGCTACCTGTCGGACCTTCTTTCCTACGGCGCCATCGGCGCCCGTTCCGTGGAAGACCAGCTGCACCGCATGATTGCCAGCGGCGCAGGCATTCCGGTGGGCATGAAGAACCCCACTTCCGGCGATTTGTCGGTTATGATGAATTCCATCGAAGCTGCCCAGAGCGAGCAGGATTTCCTTTTCCACGGATGGGAAGTCCATACCACCGGCAATCCCCTGGCCCATGCCATCCTTCGGGGCTACGTGAACCATTTCGGTACCAGCATGCCTAACTACCACTATGAAAACCTGCGGAAGGTGTCAGATATGTACGGCGAAAGGGATCTGCAGAATCCGGCCATCGTGGTGGACTGCAATCATAACAATTCCGGCAAGAAGTACATGGAGCAGATCCGCATTGCCCGGGACGTCATGGCCAGCCGGAAGTATACGGAGGACATCCGTCATCTGGTGAAAGGTCTCATGATTGAAAGCTACATCGAAGATGGAAACCAGAAAATCGGGGAAGGGGTTTACGGAAAATCCATCACCGACCCCTGCCTGGGCTGGGAAAAGAGCAGGGATTTGATTCTATCCCTGGCAGATATGGCATAAGACTGCCTTATATGGTGAAAAGAGGGCTCCTGCGAAAGGCAGGGGCCTATTTTATTCATTTTTTATGGGATTCTTTGGCAGAATAGGGTATAATAAAAATATAGAAATACATCGTTACGACGCTGTAAACCCTATATTTCCATATATAAGGAGATGGACGAAATGGAATTCAAAATTAAATATTTCAAGGATTATGTGCCCTTTCACGTGGATGACAGCCACCATCCGGTGGAACTGAACCCGAAAAAATGCCCGGCAGTGGAGTCGGAGGCCGCAGAAGTACGGCGGGCACTGGCCCATCCCATCGGCACGCCGAGGCTTTCTGAAATCGTAAAGCCCGGTGAGAAAATCGTTATTGTAGCCAGCGACGTGACCCGCCCGGCTCCTTCCTGGGTCATGGTTCCATGCGTGGTGGAGGAACTGGAAAAGGCAGGAGTGAAGGATGAGGATATCACCGTCGTCTTCGGCCTGGGCTCCCACAGGAAGCAGACGGAAGAGGAAAAGAAAAGACTGGTGGGAGAAGACATTTACAGCCGCATCAAGTGTATCGACAGCGACCCGGAAGAGTGCATCCACATGGGCACCTGCAAAAACGGAACATCCGTCGATATTTTCAAGACCGTGGCAGAGGCGGACCGGCGAATCCTCACAGGCAATGTGGAATACCATTATTTTGCAGGCTACTCCGGCGGCATGAAGGCCATTATGCCCGGCGTATCCTCCCATGACGCCATCCAGTCCAACCATAAGAACATGATCCGCCCTGGCGCTTACGCCGGCCATCTGGAAGGAAATCCGGTGCGCGAGGATATTGAGGAAGTATACAATTTCTGTCCTGTAGATTTCATCGTCAACGTGGCCCTGGATGACCATAAGAAGATTGCCTTTGCAGCTGCCGGTGACAGGATAGAGGCCCATCGGGAAGCCTGCCGTTTCCTGGACAGCATTTATAAAATCAAAATCGACAAGCCCGCAGATGTGGTCATTGTTTCCACCGGCGGCTATCCGAAGGATATCAACCTGTACCAGGCCCAGAAATCCATCGACAATGCCAAGCATGCAGTGAAAGAGGGCGGCATCATGGTGGTTTCTGCTTCCTGTAAAGAAGGCTACGGCAGCAGCGTCTTCGGTGAATGGATTCAGAAATATGATACCCCCGACGATAGAATCAAAGCCATTCATGAGCACTTCGAACTGGGCGGCCATAAATCGGCAGCCCTGGCCCTGGTGCAGAAGAAATGCAGCATTTACCTTGTCACCGATATGGATGATGCCATGGTGACTAAGGCAAACATGACTCCCTTCCATGACCTGCAGCAGGCTGTAGATGCTGCACTGGACAAGATGGGAAAGGACGCCAGCGTGTACGTCATCCCCGTGGGAGGCTCCACCCTTCCCATGGAAGAATAAAAAATGAAAAAAGAGGATGCCCTGATGGTGCGTCCTCTTTTTTAGTGGACTGGTGTGCTAGTGAGCTAGTGGACTAGTTGACTGGTGCGATGGTGAAATGTTGATAAAAAGTTCTTCCTGCTAAACGGTATTTAAAAATAGGGGAGTCAATGGGTGTATGTACTAAGATTCTTCGCTGCGCTCAGAATGACGATGGGGCAGGAAGGACAGGGGAAGTAAAACAAAAAGACACTACGGCGCGAAGCACATAGTGTCTTTTTTTGTGGTGGGCGATAACAGGATCGAACTGCTGACATTCTGCTTGTAAGGCAGACGCTCTCCCAGCTGAGCTAATCGCCCA
>NZ_UPZP01000003.1 GCF_900538805.1 uncultured Dialister sp. | reverse complement strand
CCTTTAGGAGAAAGGTGGTGCTTCAGCACGAAAAGGGGTGCATTTTATCGCCCACAGGGCGGTTTGCCTGTTTTCCTTCGCCCGCCAGGGCGGTTGTAAAGGTTTTATAGAAACTTGCGGCGCAGCCGCCTACCTTCACCCTTTGAACCTTCTGAACCTTTTGCACCTTTTGAACCCTCACGCCCGCAGGGCGTGTCCATAAAGGCGCCCACCACCCCCTCAGCGGCGAAGCCGCTGTCAAACTTTAGAACCCTCAGCCGTGAAACGGCTGTCCCCATTTTCCCCTGCGCCCTTCCCCTATTTGTGTTAAAATAGGAACGGTAAATTCGTTGATTTGTATTTCATTGAGGGAGGCCATTATGCAGATTCATATTATCGATCATCCGCTGATTCAGCACAAGCTCACCATTATGCGTTCCAAGGACACCAGTTCCGGGGAGTTCCGCCGTCTTTTGAAGGAAATCACTCTTCTCATGGGCTATGAACTCACCAGGGATCTGCCTCTGGAAGATGTGGAAATCGAAACGCCCCTGGAAAAGGCCCGGGGCAAGAGGGTAGCTGGCAAGAAGGTGGGTATTGTCCCCATTCTCCGCGCCGGTTTCGGCATGGTGGACGGTCTTCTGGATCTCATGCCTTCTGCCCGTGTAGGTGTCATCGGTCTCTACAGGGACCCGAAAACCGCAAAGCCCGTGGAATACTACTGCAAGCTGCCGGATGTAGAAAACCGCGATTTCATCCTGGTGGATCCCATGCTGGCCACCGGCGGAAGTGCCGTGGCTGCCATCGACATGATGAAGGCCCGGGGCGTGAAGAATATTAAGTTCATGTGCCTGGTAGCTGCTCCGGAAGGGGTGGAAGTGGTAAACGAAGCGCATCCTGATGTGCCCATTTTCACCGCATCCCTGGACCGCCAGCTGAATGAACACAAGTACATTCTCCCCGGTCTTGGCGACGCAGGGGACCGCATTTTCGGAACGAAGTAAATCTGTATCATGAGAAAGCCCGGCGTGCCGGGCTTTTTTCACCCCTGTTTTTGCAGAAGGAGGGATATGCATGCCTTTTTTCATTTCACGGGATGATATTACCACCATGAAAACCGATGCCATCGTGAATGCAGGGAATCGGGAGCTTCGAAGGGGCGGCGGGGTGTGCGGCGCCATTTTCAAAGCGGCCGGCGCTGAGGAGATGGAGAAGGCCCTTCAAGGCCTGGGACCCATCGACACCGGCGATGCGGTGGCAACGCCGGGATTTGCCCTGCCTGCCCGGTATGTCATTCACACGGCAGGCCCCATTTATCACGGAAAAAAGGAAGAGCGGGAGCTTCTGGCATCCTGTTATCGAAACAGTCTCCTGCTGGCGGAAAAAATGCACCTTGCATCCATCGCTTTCCCCCTGATTTCCTCCGGCATTTACGGCTATCCCGTGGAGGAAGCGGAGCAGGTGGCATTGGATGCCATCCTCAGCTTTCTGGAAACCCACGACATGACGGTGTATCTGGTCATCCTGAAGGAAAGGGCCCGAAAGGATATGGTCTACAGCAGGCTGTCCTATTTCCTGAAATCCCATGAGGACATGGAGCCATCATCCGGAATTTCTGTCCCTTCCAAAGCGCCGGCCGTTGAGCGGGATGTCCTATGCATGGATGCACTTCACGATGAAGCGCCGGCGCATAGGACTCGCCGCCGGAAAAAAGGGCGCAGCAAAGCACCTGTCCATGACCTGCCCCTCCCTGCGTCCGAGCCCATTCCCGATGAATTTCTTCGTCCCGAAGAGTCCTTTTCCCATGCCCTTCTCCGTATGATTGATGAGAAGGGGCTCACGGATCCTGAGGTCTACAAGGGTGCCAATCTGGACAGAAAGCTTTTCTCCAAAATCAGGTCAAATGAAAACTACAAGCCCCGGAAAAATACCATCCTTGCCCTGGCTGTTTCCATGGACCTTTCGGTGGAGGAAACGGAAAATCTTCTGGAAAAGGCGGGCTACACCCTATCAAGAAGCCTCACGGGAGACCTCATCGTCCTTTTCTACCTGCAGCGGGGAAAACCGGATATTTATGAAATCAATGAGGCCCTTTTCCACTTCCACCAGCCCCAGCTGGGAAGTGCGTTATAACAAAAGGACTGTGAAAAGATGATTCCCATTTTTTCACAGTCCTTTTTTATGAAATTTCCTATACGGCATGAAGCATAAGCATATACTTCATTTCGCCGCTGGCCCCAGCTGCCAGGGACGAATTGACACAAGGTCTCTCTCCGCCTCATTGTCATTTCGACTGCAGCGAAGTGAAGTGGAGAAATCTCACTCCCGAGTGGGACAAGCCCCATGGTGGCGGGAGATTTCTCGACTCAGAGTTTCAATAGAGCTCATGTACCTTTCCCTTCATATCGACATGCAGCCCCGCTCGAAATGACAGGGAGCAGAAAAGCACCGTCCATCATAGCAGCAGGAAACTGTTTGCGAAAGGTTTCCTGTCCGGCATGAGACGGTGGTGCTTCACCGCGGCAGGAAACTGTTCTCGAAGGGTTTCCTATCCGACATGAAACGATGGCGTACCATTGCGACAGAAAACTATGAGCGAAGGGTTTCCCAACCGACATTAGACTGCTGCGTATCACCGCCACAGGAAACTGCTTCCACTGACCTATTTCATCCCTTTCCGTATGGCTTCCAGGCACTCGTCCACAATGACCATGTTTTTGGCAATGCCCGCCGGGGTGCGCTGGAAGGCGTAGGCGCGGTCTTCATCAATGCCCATGCGGTCTGCCGTTTCTTTCACGTCAATGTCGGCACCGGAGAAGATGAAGGTCCAGCCCATTTCCTTTCCTTTGCTGATGAGCCTATGGATATCCTTCCAGCTGAAGCGGGTACTTGCGTTTTCATAGCCGTCGGTGGTGATGAAGAAAACCACATGGTCCGGGCGGGCATCCTTCGGTTTGTGGGAAAGGAGCTTTTCCATTCTCCGGATACTGAGCCCCACGGCATCCAGCATGGCGGTGCATCCGCCTGCCACATAGTCCTTCATTGTCATCGGCGGCACATGGCTGATATCTTCCCGGTCGTAGACCATATCCATGGTCTGGTTGAAAAGAACGACGGTCAGATAACAGGTGCCGGGAAGCTTCTTCTGCTTTTCAATCATGCCGTTGAAACTGCCGATGGTGTCCGATTCAAATCCCGACATGGAGCCGCTCCTGTCAATAATGCATACCAGTTCTGTCATTTCCTGCTTCATAATTCTCAGTCCTTTCTGAAATATTGGTATCTCTGAAATTATGATAGCAGGAAAAAAGGCACCGGTGGTCGCCTGGAAAGCGACATTTACCGGTGCCTTGAAAGATGATGGGGCCTGTCCGGCATGGGGCGAAAGTTTCCTATTCGACGTGAAACGATGGCATATCATCGTAACAGGAAACTGTTGGCGAATAGTTTCCCATCCGAAATGAAACGATTCCGTACCATCGCAACAGGAAACTGTTGGCGAAGGGTTTCCTATACGGCATGAGGCAGTAGCGTATCATTGCCACAGGGCACAATTCGACCGGGGATTTCTCGACTCTGCTTCCGACCCTCGAAATGACAGGGCGACGTGGTGACGATGGGATTCATATCAGCAGGAAACTGTTTGCGTATGGTTTCCTACTCGACGTGAAACGATGGCGTATCATTGCCACAGGAAACTGTTGGCGAAGGGTTTCCTATACGACATGAAACGATAGCGTATCATTATGACAGGAAACTGGTTGCTAATGTTTTCCCATCCGTCATGAATCAATAGCATAACCTCTCCCCAATTATTTCTTCAATACTGTCAATGTGTGTCCATTGGTCACGATTTTTCCATTGTTGTGAAGGGTGGTGACGGTGGAGTCGGCGGTGAGGTTCCAGGTGGCTCCTTTTTCGATGGTGAGGTCCACGCCTGCGTCTTTGGACGCTCCCTTATCGTTTTCTATCTGCAGGAGGGCGCCTTTCCAGTCGGTGTTTTTGCCAAGGGTCATGGTGAGGTGGGAGATGGAGTCCACCAGTATATTTCCTTCCATTTTCTGGTTCTCTGCAGTGAACACTGCTTTTCCTCCATTGGCTCCTGCCCTGCCCCAGCCACGGGAGGCGCTGTTTCCGGAGACGCAGAGGAAGGCGCCGGCGGGGTCTTCGTTTTTGATTTTCACATTGGACAGGCCGATGGTGCAGGCCGTGTTGGTGACGTAGAAAATGTCGCCTTTATGGGAGAGGAGGCTGCCGCCTTCCATGGAGAAGGAGGAGGTGCCTTCTTCCGCATCGCCGCTCATGGACTGGTAAATCATGACGGTGTGCACGTTTTCTTCCTTGATGGTCTCACTGCCCATGACGCGGGTGTCCGCCATATTTCCTTCAAGGCTGCAGTCCTTCAAATCAATGCTGTTCTTCCCTTCGATGACGGCCCCTTCGGAGCGGAATGCAGAGAGGGCTGCGCCGGTAACGGAAATCCGGGCGGTGGAGTAAATGGCGGGGGAGCCATAGCCGACGGTGCGGAATGTGCCGCCTTTGACCGAAACGGTGCCGCCGCCCCGGTCGGAGCGGATGGCGGCGGAGGAATTGCCGGCGGTGGAAACGGTGACGTTCTCTGCTTCAGTCTCAGCGCCGCCGGTGGTCTGGAGGCCGCCGGAGTTATGGCTTTCTGTGGTAATGGTCACGTTCTTTGCGGAAATCTTCGTGCCCTTGCCGTAGCTGAAAAGGCCGTTGCCGTTGGGAGCGGAGCTGTGGACGGAAGAGTCTTCTATGATCACCTGGGCGCCGTCGGTGGCCAGAAGGGCGGCATTCATGCCGTAGAAATCGCCGCCTTCGGTGCTGGAGGAGTTTCCTTCCTGTTTCATGATTTCCACATTTCTCAGGGTAACGGCGGCGCCGGTAATGCGGAGGGCGTTTTCATCGCTGCCGGTGGAGCCGAAGACCTGGTCCTCCAGTGTGCCGCTTTCCGTCACATTCCTAGCAGCGGTGCCCTGGGTGATGTGGTCCGGAGGATTGAAGCCGTCGGGCGGCGGGTTCATCGGTCCTTCCCCTGCCGGCTTGGGGGGCAGGTTTTCTCCGGAAGGCTGCCCTTGGGAAGAATGATCCGCCGGAACCGCCACTTTGGTAATGGTAATATCTTCCGGACGGTTCTGGAGGTTCCAGGTCATGGCATCGGAAAACCGCTGGGACAGTACATTTTCCTGTTTTTTATCCGCCGCCTGCACGGAGCCGGCGCAGAGGAGAAGAGCACAGGCAAGGGCTGCTGTTTTTGTATATTCCATGGAGATTCCTCCTTATTTTAAGTAACTAACTATGGGTTGTTTCTATTATAGCACACCGACGGCTGCATGCAGTTATGCCCGTTTTTTCCAAACCTTTTTCCATTTCTTTAAAATGATTGAATAGGCAGTCTGCATGTATTCAAACTTTTCGAAGAACTGCCATGGTGGTATACTATTGCATAGAAAAACTTAGATGAAAGGTTGATTATATTGCAAAATCGAAAGAAAGGCCTTCTGGCTGCTCTTGTCTGTTACTGTCTCTGGGGCATCCTCCCGCTGTACTGGAAACTGCTGGAAAGCGCCAGCGCCTATGAAATCCTGGCCCACCGCATTATCTGGTCTCTTCTATTTATGATTATCCTTCTCGCCCTCTTCCGTATGGGTGGCATTTTCCGGGATACCGTGAAGGACCTGATTTCCCATCGTTTGAGGGGAGCCCTCATGATTGCCGCCTCCTTCCTCATCACCGCCAACTGGTGCATTTTCATCTGGGCCGTCACCCATGACCATATCGTGGACTCCAGCTTCGGATACTACATCAATCCCCTGGTGAATGTCTTCCTGGGTGTCCTCCTTTTCCATGAGCGGCTGTCAAAGCTGAAGTGGCTTTCCATCATCATTGCCCTGATAGGTATCATCGGCATGTCTGTAGAACTGGGGCGTCTTCCCCTGGTGTCAGTGAGCCTGGCCTTCACCTTCGCCCTCTACGGCGCTGCCAAGAAAAAGCTCCACATCAATCCCTTCGTCAGCATCACCCTGGAAACCCTTCTGGTAATGCCCCTGGCCCTGTGGTATGCCGGCAGCCTGTATCTTTCCGGAGAAGGCCATTTCCTTATGGGAAACGCCGCTATGAACTGGCTCTTCATCGGCGCCGGCATCGTCACCGCCATCCCGCTGGTTCTCTTTTCCACCGGAGCCAACAACCTCCCCTTAAACGTGCTGGGCTTCTGCCAGTACCTCTCCCCCAGCCTCTCCCTCCTCCTGGGCATCTTCCTCTACCACGAACCTTTCACCACGGTGCAGCTCGCAGGATTCTCCACCATCTGGATTTCCCTGGTGCTTTTCACTATTTCCGACTTCAGGGAACAGAGGTATATGGCGGGAAAGTGAGACAGTGGGACAGTGGACTAGTGGGCTAGTAGGCTAGTGGGCTAGTCGGAGTCACTATCGGCGCGTGCCGAGATTCTTCGCCTTCGGCTCAGAATGACGGCTGGGGGCGGGAAGGTAAGTACGTTACGCAGGCTCCTCCCCCAGAAAGGAGCTGGGCGATAGCCCTGAGGAACACCGAAAATCAGCATAGAATGACGGTGCCCATTGGGAAGCCAGCAGCCGACAGCGGACCACAGATAGCGGATATATGCTACAATATAGACAGCTTCAAATCGTGTTCATTGAAGGAGGTCTTGCTTATGTCTAAGATTCTTGTTGTGTCCGGTCATCCCCGTCTTGCCCAATCCCTGGCCAATCGGACGATCCTTGAGACTTTGAAGGAAAAGGGGCCCGATTTCACCCTGCTTCGTTTGGATGAGGAGGGCTGGGAGCCTCAGGTGGAGAAGGACCAGGCTCTTTTGAAGGATGCGGATGTCATCGTTTTCCAGTTCCCCATTTTCTGGTATTCCTATCCGGCCCTCATGAAGCATTGGGTGGAGGATGTATTTGCCCATGGGTTCGCCTACGGCACGGCAGGAACGGCGCTGAAGGGCAAGAAGTTCCAGATTTCCTTTACCACCGGTTCTCCGGCCAGCGCTTACAGGGCAGGCGGCCCCAATGGCCATGTGATGGAGGATTTCCTCTTTAATTTCCAGCAGATTGCAGCGCTCTGCGGCATGGAGTATGAGGAACCCATTTATACCAATGGCTGTGCCTACATTCCCGGCGTGAGTCCGGAATTTGTGAAGGACCGGGTGATTAAAGACTGTGAGGCCCATGGAGAAAAGCTGGTAGAAAGGCTGAAAGCGCTTTCGAAATAGGACCGTATCGAATCCCTGAAATATAGTACAAGCCGCATGACTGCAGGAGATATCCCGTCCTAGGGAAGCACTGATTAATTCGCAGAATCGAATTTCATATGTATTTTTATCCAATGCGGCGGCATACAGTCATTTGGAAGATTTTCAAGAAAATTCAGGAGTAACAAAATGAGGCTGTGAAAAATGTCAATCATTTTTCACAGCCTTTTTTGTTCATGCTCCTTTGGATTCTGCTTCATGCAGGGATGCAGGGGAGCGATGAGTTTCTATCACTTTTTTCGCCTTCACCGATTCCCACAGTTTGTCTGCCATAGGCGCCCACTGTTTCGCATAGGGCATACATTTGGCGCAGAGTTCGTCTGCCGATTCGGGAGCCAGAAGGTCCGTGGATTTGGCGCCGCAGCGTTTGACCATTTCTGCCAGGGCCGGCGGATTTTCCAGCATGGGGCAGGGACGGAGATGGTTACTGTTGAAGGGCTGTCCTTTGGCGTATTCTTTGAAGAGCGGCTGGGAGAGGCAGGTGAGCAGGTCGTCTTTCTTGATATTGGCGCTGGAGTAATGGATGAATACGCAGGGTTCCACATCGCCGTTGGGGTTGATATGGCAGTAGTTCCTGCCGCCGGCGATGCAGCCGCCGATGTACTGGCCGTCGTTCTGGAAATCGATGGCCATGAAGGGCTTGCCCGTTTCCAGTTCACGGATTTCCCGTACTCTCTTCACCATGTAGGCCCGCTGCTCCCTGGTGGGCAGGAGGTCCAGGGATGCGCCTTTGCCTACAGGCATGTAGTGGAAGTACCAGGTGTACCAGGCGCCTTTGGAAATGAGCATGTCGATGAAATCATCGGATGTGACGGTTTCCAGGTTCTTCCTTGTGTAGCAGATGGATGTGCCGTAGACGATACCGTACTTATGGAGCAGGTCCATGGCGTGCATGACCTTGTCGAAGTGACCTCTGCCCCGGCGGCTGTCGTTCACTTCCCGCCAGCCTTCGATGGAAATGGAGAAGGACAGGTTTCCTGCCTTACATACTTCTTTACAGAAGTCTTCATCAATAAGGGTGCCGTTTGTGAAGGCGTGGAATTCGCAGTCCGGATGCTCATGGCAGAGTTTCAGGATGTCCGCCTTCCGTACCAGCGGTTCGCCGCCGGTCATCATGTAGAAATGGATGCCCAGCGCCTTTCCCTGGGTGACGATTTTATTCATATCATCGTAGGAAAGGTTCAGCGTATGTCCGTATTCGGCAGCCCAGCAGCCTATGCAGTGGCAGTTGCATGCGCTGGTGGGATCAAAAAGGATGACCCAGGGAATATTGATGCCGTATTTCTCCCTGTTTTCCCAGCGTTTCTTATTTCCATAAAAAGCCGCTTCAAATCCCAGGTCCATGACAGCGGTCTTGATGATGTGGGGATTCAGGGTGTCCAGGGCGCGGTTCAGGTATTTCCACCATTTATGGTTGTTGCAGAGAAGCCAGCGCACCTTTTCAAAGGTGGACCGTTCAAACATACCGCCATACACTTTTTCAATCATGTAGGACAGACGGATGAGGGACTTTCTTCGCTCTTCTTCGTCTTTGATGGAAATAATGTGGTCTACCAGTCTGCTTACCGCTTCTTTTTGAACAGCATGTGTCAGTTTCATCGTTATTACCTTCTTTGTGAAATACTGAATTCATGGAAATACAGGTTCCTGCCGCTTCCGGCATGTATCCATCGCCGTTCTCACTTCTTTTTCTCCCTTTCCTGTAATAATTATACATCCGTTTAATTCATAATGAAACCACAATACTTTATTAATGAAATGTTTTAGTTTTTGTCCTCCTGCTATGAAATCATGTCAATCGTTCTCAATATCATTGACAGTCAAAGGGAATTATTCTCAATTATTTCCATCCGATTCCTCTTCTTATGACTTTTATAGTTTAGGCAGATGATATAAAATCATGGTTAAATAGAAAATCGGGGTATAGAATTTTATAATAACTGCCTATAAAAAGATGGCAGGGTTTGCTATTTCTTTTCCTTTTCAGGGCACAAAAAAGAGCCCCTTTTCAGGAGCTCTTTTTTATTGGCGGAGATTATTTTGTAATCTTAGCTACAACGCCTGCGCCAACGGTACGACCGCCTTCGCGGATAGCGAAACGCTGGCCTTCTTCCATAGCGATCGGGGTGATGAGCTTAACGGTCATTTCGACATTATCGCCAGGCATGCACATTTCGGTGCCTTCCGGCAGGGTGATGTCGCCGGTTACGTCGGTGGTTCTGAAGAAGAACTGTGGACGATAGCCGTTGAAGAACGGGGTATGACGGCCGCCTTCATCTTTGGTCAGTACATATACCTGGGCGGTGAATTCGGTGTGCGGATGAACGGTGCCCGGTTTAGCAAGAACCTGGCCGCGAACGATGTCCTTACGGTCAATGCCGCGGAGCAGGGTGCCGATGTTGTCGCCTGCCATAGCCTGGTCCAGAGTCTTTCTGAACATTTCTACGCCGGTTACAACGGTTTCGGTCGGTTTATCCTGGAGGCCGACGATTTCAGCTGCGTCGCCAACTTTAACGGTGCCGCGTTCTACTCTGCCGGTAGCAACGGTGCCGCGGCCGGTGATGGTGAATACGTCTTCGACAGGCATCAGGAACGGTTTATCGGTATCGCGCTGAGGAGTCGGGATGTATTCGTCAACAGCCTTCATGAGGTCGCGAATCTTCTGTTCATCTTCCTTGTTGCCGTTGAGAGCGCCGAGAGCGGAGCCAACGATAATCGGCACATCATCGCCCGGATAGTCGTAGGAGGAGAGGAGATCTCTGATTTCCATTTCAACGAGGTCGATCAGTTCGGGATCATCGACCTGGTCAGCTTTGTTCAGGAATACTACGATAGCCGGAACGCCTACCTGTTTAGCCAGGAGGATGTGTTCACGGGTCTGGGGCATGGGGCCGTCAGCTGCGGATACTACGAGGATAGCGCCGTCCATCTGAGCTGCACCGGTAATCATGTTCTTTACATAGTCAGCGTGCCCTGGGCAGTCAACGTGTGCATAGTGACGTTTTTCGGTTTCATATTCAACGGTGGAGGTGTTGATTGTGATGCCACGAGCTCTTTCTTCCGGTGCTTTATCGATGGAAGCATAGTCGAGGAAGTTTGCTTTGCCTTCTTCAGCCAGTACTTTGGTGATAGCAGCGGTCAGGGTTGTTTTGCCGTGATCGACGTGGCCAATGGTGCCGATGTTAACATGCGGCTTTGTTCTTTCGTAATGAGCTTTTGCCATTTTGGTTTCTCCTTAAAAATTATTTATTTCCGAGTCTTTCTTCCGTAATCTTCTGGGAAATAGCCTTCGGAACTTCTTCATAGTGGTCGAATGTCATGGTGAAGGTACCACGGCCCTGGGTGGAGCTGCGGAGAGCGGTTGCATAACCGAACATTTCAGACAGCGGAACGAAGCCTTTGATTCTGGATTCGCCGTTTTCTGTTTCCATGCCTTCAATGCGTCCACGGCGGGAGTTGAGACCGCCGATAACGTCGCCCATGTAATCTTCCGGAACATCGACTTCTACGCTCATGTATGGTTCGAGGAGGACAGGATCCGCTTTCTTGGCACCGTCTTTGAATGCCATGGAACCTGCAACTTTGAAGGCCATTTCGGAGGAGTCGACATCATGATAGGAACCGTCGTATACAGTAACCTTGATATCAACCATCGGATATCCGGCTACAACGCCGTCCTGCATAGCAGCTTCGACGCCGGCCTGAATCGGGTTGATGAATTCCTTAGGAATGACGCCGCCAACGACTTCATTTGCGAATTCAAAGCCCTTGCCTGCTTCCATCGGTTCAAGACGGAGCCAGCAGTGGCCGTACTGACCATGACCGCCGGTCTGACGAATGAATTTGCCTTCGGATTCGACAGATTTACGGATGGTTTCACGGTAAGCAACCTGAGGTTTGCCTACGGTGCAGTCTACGTTGAATTCACGACGCATACGGTCGACGATGATGTCCAGATGGAGTTCGCCCATACCGGAAATGATAGTCTGGTTAGTTTCCGGGTCTGTGTGTACTCTGAAGGTCGGATCTTCTTCTGCCAGTCTCTGGAGGGCATTGCCCATCTTTTCCTGGTCAGCTTTGGTCTTCGGTTCAACAGCAACGGAAATAACGGGATCCGGGAATTCCATCTTTTCAAGGATGATCGGGTTGTCCGGGTCGCAGAGTGTATCGCCGGTGGTAACATCCTTGAAGCCTACTGCAGCGGCAATGTCGCCGGTGTAAGCTACATCGATTTCCTTACGGTGGTTAGCATGCATCAGAAGGATACGGCCAACACGTTCTTTCTTGTCCTTTGTGGAGTTGAGAACGTAGGTGCCCTGGTGCATTTCGCCGGAATATACGCGGAAGTATGCCAGTTTGCCAACGAATGGATCTGCCATGATCTTGAATGCCAGGGCTGCCAGCGGAGCGCTGTCGGATACCGGGCGTTCTTCTTCTTCGCCGTCCAGGGATGTGCCCTTTACCGGAGGAATATCCAGCGGGGACGGGAGGTAATCAATGACAGCATCCAGAAGCATCTGGATACCTTTGTTTTTGTATGCGGAGCCGCAGAATACGGGGAAGAGCTGGCATGCCAGTACCTGCTTACGGATGGAAGCTTTGATTTCATCGATGGAAATTTCTTCGCCTTCCAGGTACTTTTCAGCCAGTTCATCGTCGCCGTCACAGGCAGCTTCGATAATCTTTTCACGGTATTCTTCTACCATGTCTTTCATATCATCGGAAACAGGTTCCTTATGATATTCTTTGCCGTCATCGCTGTCGTAGATTTCAGCTTCTCTTGTCAGCAGGTCAATGATGCCTTTGAAGGTATCCTGGGCGCCGATGGGGAGCTGCATAGCAACAGCCTTGGCATGAAGACGGGTGTCGATGGTCTTTACTGCATGCAGGAAATCTGCACCGACTGTATCCATCTTGTTGATGAATGCGATACGGGGAACATGGTAGTGGTCTGCCTGTCTCCAAACGGTTTCAGACTGGGTCTGAACGCCATCCTTAGCACTGAATACAGCTACGGAACCGTCGAGTACGCGCAGGGAACGTTCAACTTCTACAGTGAAGTCTACGTGCCCTGGGGTGTCGATGATGTTGACACGATAGCCTTTCCAGTGGCAGGTGGTAGCAGCAGATGTAATGGTAATACCGCGTTCCTGTTCCTGAGCCATCCAGTCCATGGTAGCTGCGCCATCATGAACTTCGCCGATCTTGTGGTTTACACCGGTATAATACAGGATTCGTTCCGTGGTTGTTGTCTTACCTGCATCAATGTGTGCCATGATGCCGATGTTTCTTGTTTTTTCAAGCGGAAATTCTCTGCCCACGATTGTTTCTCCTTATTAAAATTACCAGCGGTAATGAGCAAAAGCCTTGTTGGCTTCAGCCATTTTATGAGTATCTTCTTTCTTCTTTACTGCTGCGCCCGTATTGTTGAAAGCGTCCATGAGTTCTCCTGCAAGACGTTCTTCCATGGTACGTTCGCTGCGCTGGCGGGCATAGTTGACCATCCAGCGGATACCCAGAGTCAGACGGCGGTCTGCCCTGACTTCAACCGGCACCTGGTAGTTGGCGCCGCCTACACGGCGGGCACGAACTTCCAGAACCGGCATAACATTATTGAGAGCCTGTTCGAAAATTTCGATTGGTTCTTTGTTGAGCTTGCTGTGGCAGATGTCAAATGCGCCATAAACGATTTTTTCAGCGACACCCTTTTTGCCATCCAGCATAACCTTGTTGATGAAACGGGTTACTGTCTTGTTTCCATACACGGGATCCGGCAGCACGTCACGTTTCGGAACAGCACCTTTTCTCGGCATTGTTAATTTCCTCCTTAAAACGTTCTTTGTTAGTCACATTAGTGAAATGGTAAATCAATTATTTCTTTTCGCGCTTAGCGCCGTATTTGGAACGGCCCTGCTGACGACCGGATACACCTACGGTATCGAGTGCGCCGCGGATAATGTGGTAACGAACGCCTGGAAGATCCTTAACACGGCCGCCTCTGATGAGGACGACGGAGTGTTCCTGCAGGTTATGGCCTTCACCAGGAATGTAAGCAGAAACTTCGATTCCGTTGGTCAGGCGTACACGGGCTACTTTACGAAGAGCAGAGTTCGGCTTCTTCGGGGTAGCTGTGTAAACTCTGGTGCAGACACCACGTTTCTGTGGGGACTGTTTCAGAGCCGGGGTCTTCGCTTTGGTAGCCAGAGTCTGGCGGCCTTTACGAACCAGCTGATTAATTGTCGGCAATATGGGCACCTCCTTTCTTCAAGAGTAAATTTATAATTGATCCTCCAGGGCATAGCCCCGAAAGATATTACCGGGATTTAAGAAGAGCGGCGGATGCGGCCTTCACTTTGATACCGCAGGCACGGCCTATCTCTTTTTTAGTGAATCCCTGTTCCACAGGAATTCCTGACGACTGGCAGGCTTCCATGAGGGGATTTGAAATTCTTTCATCGCAGTCAGAAGCAATAAATACACATGCCGCTTCCTGCTTCTCAATAGCCCGCTCAGTTTCTTTCATTCCGACCACAAATGTGCCGGATTTCAATTCTTCCAGTGTCATTCATTCTCACCTGATTTGCAGCACACTAAATCCACGCAACATTGGAATTATATCATTACAAGCCTTCCATGTCAAACTTTTTATTGCCTTTTTTCTCCGTATTTATGCATAACTTTTTTACCACGGTTCCTGGCGTGTCATTTGATTCAAAATCCCCCGTTCGAGACGATAGAAGCTAGCTGATAGAAGATAGATGATAGATGATAGAATGGTAACGACAAGAAACAAGCAGCAAGCCTCCCCCCATGTCTATGATACAATAAAAACAGCACCATTCCATATCGTTATCGTAAAAAGAAGGAAAAACTATGTCCAAATATACAAACATCGTGGTCTACTGCGGTTCCCATTTCGGAAACAATCCAGCCTTTGCCTCCCTGGCCGGAAGGCTGGGCGAAGCCCTGGGGAAAGGGGGCTTCCATATGATTTACGGCGGCGGCACCGTAGGCCTCATGGGCCTTGCCGCCGATGCTGCCATGGCCGCAGGCGGCAGAGTCACCGGCATCATCCCCCAGGTGTTCATTGAAAAGGAACAGGCCCACCGGGGCATTACGGAGCTTTTGGAAGTGCCGGACATGATTACAAGGAAGCAGAAAATGATAGAAGCCGGCGATGCCTTCATTGTCCTTCCCGGAGGCATAGGCACATTGGAAGAACTTTCCGACACCTTCAGCCACTACCGCATCTACAAAGCTCCGCAGGACCGACCGCCCATCGTCATTGCCAACATAGATGGCATATACGACCCCCTGAAATTCCTTTTCAAAAACTGGCTCACCCTTGGCTTCATCGAAAAGGAAGACCTTGCTTCCATCCATTTCTGCCGAGCCCTTACTGAAATCATGGAAGTGCTCAAGGGTTGATGATTAATTTTATATATGTATATAAGGGATTGCAAAGAAGTGATTTACATTTCTTTGCAATCCTTTTTGTATCCCCGCTCTTCGGTTATTTCCATAGTATCCTATTCATTTATCTATGAATTTAATGGAAAAATGGCACAAATTTCTATAGCTTTAAACGGTCGTTTTAAAGTTCTCCGATTGTCGTATTTATCGAAGAGTGTTAAAATATAACTGAACGAATCAATCATATGATTATAAACAACAGTACATCTTTCGTAACACAGTACTTTTTAAATGTTTTTTAATGGTCTGCGGTACTGCCGCCGGCCTTGGGAGGTATTTCATGAAACCAGTCATTCATGTAGGAATCGATGTGGGCTCCACCACGGTGAAGGTGGCTGCTTTATCGCCTTACCTGAAGCTTCTTTTCGGGCGGTACCAGCGCCATATGTCCGATATCCGGAGCGCCACCATGTCTCTTTTGAAAGAGCTTGAGCAGAAGTTTTCCGGTTACCGCATCACCGCTTCCATTTCCGGCAGCGGCGGCATGGGGCTGGCCAAGCTCATGGGTCTTCCTTTCTGCCAGGAAATTCTGGCGGAAACGAAGGCGGTTCAAACCTTCCATCCCGACACCGACGTGATTATCGAACTGGGCGGGGAAGATGAAAAAATCACCTATCTTAGGAACGGCGTGGACCAGCGAATGAACGGCGCCTGCGCCGGCGGCACCGGTGCCTTTATCGACCGCATGGCTTCCCTCCTTTCCGTGGATGCGGCAGGACTGGGGAAGCTGGCTTCCAGGGCAGAGCGGATTTATCCCATTGCCTCCCGCTGCGGTGTATTTGCAAAGACCGATATCCAGGCCCTTTTGAACGAAGGCGTTTCCCATGAGGATATTGCCCTGTCCGTTTTCCAGTCCGTGGTGAACCAGACCATTTCCGGCCTCACCTGCGGCCGTCCTGTCCACGGCAAAGTGGCCTTTCTTGGCGGCCCCCTCACCTTCCAGCCCATGCTGCGTGAGCGTTTCCAGAAAACCCTGGACATTGCAGATGAAGACATGATTGTACCGGAGCACGGGGAACTGTATGTAGCCATCGGCGCCGCCGTGTCCGCCCGCCACGACCGTCCCATGGATCTGGACAGCTGGCTCTCCAAAGTGGAAAATGCAAAGGACGTGGACCTTGGCACTTCCAAAACCCTGCCGCCCCTTTTTGCCAATGAAGAGGAATACCGGGAATTTACAGAGCGGCACAGCCGCTTCCATGCGCCCCGGGGCGATATTTCCAAAGCCAAAGGTTCCGTATGGCTGGGCATTGACGCCGGCTCCACCACCATCAAGGCGGTGCTTCTGGACAAAGAGGGCCGCATTCTGTATGAATATTACAGCAGCAACAAGGGCACACCCCTGGCAGGGGCGAAAAAGATTCTTTCCGACCTGTACAGCAAACTGCCGGAAGGGGTCACCATTGCCGGTGCCGGCGTCACAGGCTACGGCGAAGAGCTCATCAAAAGGGCCCTGCAGGCGGACGTGGGAGAAGTGGAAACCATGGCCCACTATCGGGGCGCCAAGCATTTTCTTCCCGACGTGACCACCATTCTGGATATCGGCGGACAGGACATGAAATGCTGCCGCATTAAGGACGGCGCCGTGGATGACATTCTCCTGAACGAAGCCTGCTCCTCCGGTTGCGGTTCCTTCCTGGACACCTTTGCCCAGTCCCTGGGCATGGATATCAAGGAGTTTTCCCGCATTGCCCTGAAAGCCCCCCATCCGGTGGACCTTGGCTCCCGCTGCACCGTATTCATGAACTCCCGGGTACGGGAAGCCCAGAAGAACGGCGTATCGGTGGCAGATATTTCCGCCGGCCTTTCCTACTCCGTCATCAAAAATGCCCTCTACAAGGTTATCCGCCTCCGCAAGGCGTCGGACCTGGGAAATAAGGTAGTAGTGCAGGGCGGCACCTTCTACAACGACGCCGTACTCCGGGCGCTGGAAAAACTGCTGGACTGCCATGTCATCCGTCCCGATGTGGCAGGCCTCATGGGAGCCTACGGCATCGCCCTCATTACGAAGGACTCCTGCCCCGAAGGCCATGTATCCTCCCTGGTGACGCCGGAGGAACTGAAATCCCTTACCTATACCAATGAAATGAAGCGCTGCCCCGGCTGCGGCAATCACTGCATGATTACCCTCACCCGTTTCAACGACGGCCGTGCCTTCGTTTCCGGCAACCGCTGCGAAAGGGGCGCTGCCATCATGCTCACCGGCAAGACGGCACCCCACTCCACACTGCCAAACATTTACCGCTGGAAATACGATAAGATCTGGCACCGCCGCCCCCTGTCCCCGAAAGACGCCAAGCGGGGCACCGTAGGCATTCCCCGCACCATGAACATGTATGAAGACTATCCCTTCTGGCATGCCTTCTTTACGAAACTGGGCTACCGGGTCATGCTTTCCAGCGAGCAGCTCCGGGACATTCCTACGGAAGCCATGGAAACCATTCCATCCTATTCCGAATGCTTCCCGGCCAAGCTGGCCCATGCCCATGTGTACGACCTGGCCAAAAAGCACGTGGACTTCATCTGGTACCCCTGCATCGACAAGGGCCCCGACGAAGGCAGCACCAACAGCTACAACTGCCCCATGGTGGCTTCCTATCCGGAAAACATCCAGGCCAACATGGACGAAGTGCTTTCCCGGTACAAAGCCAAGCTGTACCATCCATTCCTGCCCCTTCACTCCAAGGCCATTTTCGGCAGGCTGAAGAAATTCTTCAAGCCCCTGGGCATTCCGGGAAGTGAAATCGAATCCGCCATTTACGCCGGACAGGCGGCGGAAGAAACCTACCGCCGCGAACTGTACCAGGAAACGAAACGAATTCTTGCGGAAATCAAAGAAAAGCACCTCATCGGCATCGTCCTTGCCGGCCGTCCCTACCATGTGGACCCCACAGTGAACCACTCCATCCCCGACCTCATCAACCAGCTGGGCATGGCGGTGCTCTCCGAAGACGGCGTATCCATGGTGGGCGGCCAGTTCCCGAATCTCCGCGTCATGAACCAGTGGACCTGGCACAGTCGCCTCTACAAGGCCGCCGACTACGTCACCCGCCACGACAACCTGGAGCTGGTGGAACTGAATTCCTTCGGCTGCGGTCTGGACGCCGTGGTGACAGACCAGGTGCAGGAAATCATGAATAAGAGGGACCGCCTCTACACCTGCCTCAAAATCGACCAGAGTCTGAACCTGGGTGCCGTGCGCATCCGTCTGCGCTCCCTGAAATCCGCCATCAAGGAAAGGGTGGAGGAAAACACAAAGGCAGAGCCCATCCTTTATCCGAAATCCGCCTTCACCGAAGACATGAAGAAGGACTTCACCATCCTGGTGCCGGAAATGTCCCCCATCCATTTCCCCCTCATCGAAGCAGCTGCCAGAAGCGGCGGCTACCATGTGAAGGTGCTTCCGCCGATTCGTGCAGACATTGACGAAGGCCTCTCCTCCGTCAATAACGACGCCTGCTATCCCGCCATCATCACCATCGGCTCCCTCATGAGAGCCCTGAAATCAGGAGAATACGACCTGAACCGCACAGCGGTCATGATGTCCCAGACCGGCGGCATGTGCCGTGCCTCCAACTACATCGGCTTCATACACAAGGCCCTGGACGAGGAAGGCCTCTCCCAGATACCGGTAATTTCCCTCAACACCCACGGCTTTGAACCCCAGCCGGGCTTCAAATTCACCCCGGGCCTGGGTATCAAGCTCATCCAGGCCGTGGTGTACGGCGACGCCCTGCAGCAGTGCCTCTACCGCACCCGCCCCTACGAAAAGGAACCGGGCAGCGCAGAGACCCTCTACCGCTCCTGGCAGAAAAAGGCGGCAGAAGCCATCCTGAAGGGCGAATCCTTCCATCAGTACAAGAAGAATATTTCATCCATCATCAAAGACTTCGACCGCCTGCCCCTCTCCGACGTGCCCCGCCGGCCCCGCATCGGCATTGTCGGTGAAATCTACGTGAAATTCAGCCCCATTGCCAGCAACGACATCGTCCACGCCATCGAAGCCAACGGCGGCGAAGCGGAAACCAGCGGCATGCTGGACTTCTTCCTCTACGGCTCCCTGGACAGCCATTTCCAGCGAAAGGAAATGGACGGCACCTTCAAGGACGACCTGAAGGGCACCTTCACCCGCTACCTCATCGAATGGTACAGGAAGCCCCTGGAAAAGGCGCTGAAAAACTCCAAGCGCTTCCATGAAATCACCAGCATCGGCAAACTGGCCAAACGGGCCTCCCAGTACCTTTCTCTGGGCAACCGGGCCGGTGAAGGCTGGTTCCTCACCGCCGACATGATCGACCTCCTCTACCATGAATGCCGCGGCGTGGTATGCCTCCAGCCCTTCGCCTGCCTGCCCAACCATATCACCGGCGAAGGCATGATTCACAAACTCCACAGCGCCTATCCGGAAGCGGTGTTCCTGGCCCTTGACTGCGACGCCAGCGCCAGCGAAGTGAACCAGGCCAACCGGCTGAAACTGATGATGAATGCATTGACCGAAAAGAAAGAAACACAGGACGACCTGTCCTTTGTTAGAAAGACCATGAACATCAGAAAGGGTACCACATTATGAGTGCAAGAAAATTAACAGGAAAAGGTGAAAAAGTCCGTGAAAAAATGATTGCCACCACCGTGCACATCCTCCAGCAGCAGGGATTCAAGAAAGCCACAGTCCGCACCATTGCCAAGGAAGCCAACGTAAACATCGCCTCCGTGCGCTACTACTTCGGCTCCAAGGAAGAACTCATCGGCTGCGCTCTGGAATACATGATGGGCAATCTGGAAAATATCGTTTCCTACCTGGATGACACCCGCTTTACCGCCAGGGAGCGGATGAAGAAATACATCCTCGCCTACTTCCACCTGGCCCGCCAGCACCCTGCCCTCTTCCGTTCCATCTCCAACCCCTCCAGCGAAGACGCCAAGGACACCTACTTCATCTACCTCTCCCTCCTCCACAGCCAGTGCTGGGAAAAGGTCATTCGCAACGTGGCGGAAATCACGGGATACACCAATGAAAAGGACCTGGAACTCAAGGCCATGCAGATTTTCTCGGCCGTGGAATTCCCCATCATCCTGGAAAGCAACCGCAGCAACTCCTTCATCTCCGGCTACACCGACGCCGACACACTGGACCGCTACGTGGATATCCTACTGGACAACCTGGACGAAAAGAAGGAAACCAACCAGTATTTAAAGGAAATCCTGCAGGGAGCGAAATAAAAGGGCCCGCATTGCGGGCCCGGGTTCAGAGGGTTCCGCGCCCTTTGGGCGCGACAGGTTCAGAAGGTTCAGAGGGGGAAGGTTCTTAAGATTGACGGCCCCTACGGGCCGAAGGTTCTAAGGTTTGACAGGCGCTCCGCGCCTGAGGGTTGTGGTGGCGGCTGCCGCCGCAATTTGATAAGAGCCGCTTTGCGGGCCCCGGTTCAGAGGGTTCAGAGGGGGAAGGTTCTTAAGATTGACGGCCCCTACGGGCCGAAGGTTCTAAGGTTTGACAGGCGCTACGCGCCTGAGGGTTGTGGTGGCGGCTGCCGCCGCAATTTTATACGGCCCGCCAAAGGCGGGCCCGGGTTCAGAGGGTTCCGCGCCCTTTGGGCGCGACAGGTTCAGAAGGTTCAGAGGGGGAAGGGTTGACGGGGCTTTGCCCCGAAGGTTCTTAAGGTTCTAAAGTTTGACGGGCCTTGGGCCCGAGGGTTGTGGAGACCGCTTCGCGGCAATTTTATAGGGCCCGCTTTGCGGTGGCACTATGGACGCTAAGCATAGTTTCATATATGCAAGGCAGTCGGCGGTAAGCGGACTGCCTTCCCCTGTCCCCCTGTCCCCCTGTCCCACTGTCCCACCAGCCCCCCAGCCCACCAGCCCACCAGCCCACCACCCCACCAACCCACCAACCCCCCAACCCCCCAACTCACTAGCTCACCAGCTCACCAGCCCACCAGCCCACTAACTCACTAACTCACTAACTCACTAACTCACTAACTCACTAGCTCACCAGCTCACTAGCTCACTAACTTCGAAAGGACACCATGAAATCCTATCCTGTTTTTCTCTTCGACCTGGACGGTACCATTTCCGAATCCGCTCCGGGTATTGTGAAGGCCGTGCAGTATGGCCTTTCTTTTGTGGGTATCCATGAAAGGGATCCCCGAAAACTTGAAAGCTTTATCGGCCCGCCGCTCAATGTGCAGATGAAGAAGCTCTATCACATGAGTGATGAGGACATCGTTACGGCGGTAAACCGGTTCCGGGAGGTCTATGAAACGAAGGGCATCCTGGACTGCCGTCCCTATCCGGGGCTTGACGCCCTTTTGGAAAAGGCGGTATCCCAAGGCCATACCCTGGCGGTGGCTTCCAGCAAACCGGAGCCCTTTGTGAAGGAAATCATAAGCCACTTCGGCTTTGCCTCCTATTTCTCCGTCATCTGCGGCAGCGACATAGGAGATGAATTGAAAAAGCGGGCCACCAGGGACCAGAAGGCCCGGATAATACAAAAGGCCCTCGCCCTTCTGGAGAAGAAAGGATTTTCCCCTTCTTTCCTTGCCGGCAATACGGTGATGATAGGAGACACCTTCTACGATATAGAAGGGGCAAAGGAAAACCACCTTCCCTCCGTCGGCGTCACATACGGCTATGGCAGCCGGGAGGAACTGGAAGAGGCAGGAGCCTATGCCATTGCTTCTTCCACGGAGGAACTCTCTTCTATCCTGCTTTCATGAAATAAAAAGACTGTGAAGAAATCATCTCTTCACAGTCTTTTTATTCTATGAAAGTCCATCAGTCCTTCCTTCATGGGAGCGCCGCTTTTCCCGGTACATGCGGTGTTCCGCCTCCTTCATGCCCCGCAGCAGGGCGGAGGCGTTCGGCATCCATTCGCCGCCGGCGGCGGCGTGGATGGAAAGGGCTTTGGCCTTCTCCTTCAGGCGGGCGAAGGTTTCTCCGAAATCTTCTTTGCTTATATCCTCCAGAAAGGCCACAAATTCATCACCGCCCAGGCGATAGATATCATCGGTGGGGCATACGGATTTCATCATGGCTGACATATTCCTAAGACGGCTGTCACCCACGCTGTGGCCGTAGGTATCATTTGTCTGTTTCAGGTTATTCAGGTCCATGTAGATAATGCCCAGGGGCCGGTTTCCTGCTTCCAGGGCGGAAAGGCGGCTGTTCATGGCATTCCTGTTATGGACGCCGGTTAAGATGTCATTTTCGCTGAGATAGCGGAGGCGCCCCATGAGGTCATGGATATCCTTTTTCAGGGAAAGGTATACCGCCATATTTTCCAGAAGAGCCTTCAAATCCGCCGTGTCCTTTGTGCCGTAATTGTCCACGCCCAGCCAGCCGGACAGGTTGTGGTCATGGTACATGGGCGCTTCCATGAGGGAGTGGATATTCTGCTTCTTCAAGCAGTCATAGGTAATGTAATCCGTATGGCGGATGGCTTCAATGTCCGGAATGATGACGCTGCTTTCTGTCTTCAGGTACCGGTCCCATACGCCGACGTATTCTTCATAGTTCAGATCCTGGAGATGGTCCATTTCCGGCTTTACCCCTTGCCTGCACCATTCAAAGGTATTGGAAATCCGATCGTCCTTCTTTTCAAATATGTACACCCTGTCGCAGGACACAAGGCTGCCGATTTCACGGAGCACCCGGTTCACCGTTGCTTCATAGTTGGATGCGGTCAAAAGCATGCGGGTGAGGCGGAGGATCTGGTGCTCCGTGGAAATATGGACGGGCTGCTGCTTTGCTTCTTCGCTGCTGCCCAGGAGCATGAGGACGCAGCTTCCCCGCCAGGGGCCCGGCGCCACGATGTAGCGCACCGTTTTCTGTATGCGGGCCACATACTTTTCTCCGTAAACCGTATGATTTTCATAGGCCGCTTCATAGGTCTTCTGTGCCCAGGTATAGTTTTCCTGGTTCAGGAGGTTCGTGAAATGGCGGCTCAGTTTTTCATCTTCCCTGAGGCCTGTGGCCCGGCTGCAGGCTGCATTGTGGTAGCGGCAGATGATTTCTGATATGCCGCCGTCAACTCCCATGGGCACATCCAGCAGGGCATAGGGGAGGGGCAGTGCATCAAAGAGGGCGTCCTTATCCATCCACCGGTCCATTTTGTCCCGGTATCCATCATCACCGCTGCGCATCATGCCCACGGCCTCCCTTATGAGGCGGCCGGTGGTAATGCCGTCGGAGCCGTAGGTGATGATGATTTCTGCTGTCACGGTGCAGCTGTTGCCTTCCACTTCATGAATACCGGAAACCGCTCTCCTCAGTTTCCGGCACAGGGCAGTCACTTCCGTCTGGTCCTCATAGTGGAAGAGAATGACGAAACCGGCGCCGTCCAAGCGTCCTACGGTGCCTCTGGTGCCCATGATGCCGCGGATTTTATCGGCCGATGCTTTCAAAAGGCCGTTGGCCGTCTTTTCCCCATAGGTATGAAGGATTCGCCGATACTGGGGAATGGCCAGGAAGAGCATGGCATAGTCGCTGCCGAAGCTGCGATAGGCCTCCTGGCAGCCGATGAGGGATTCGATGACGCCCCGGCTGTTCATGACGCCGGTCACCTTATCCGTCACCGTCACCGGCTGGCGGCCGGTATCCTTTTCCAGCTGTTCCGCATCCTCAAACCACCCTAGAACGCCGATAATTTCCCCGTCCCTGTAAATGGGCGCTTTGCCATAGACCACGGTTTTCACCATGCCTTTCACAATGATATCCGTGGGCTGGTTGACTAAAGCACCGCCGGAAAGGACATGTTTTTCCACTTCCCTGATTCCATGGCTGTCCATAAGCCAGCCCATGTCCGGCGATGTTTTACCTCTGATGTCATTGACGGAAGAAAGGCCGGTGTACTTGAGGAATGTCCGGTTGGCTCCCTGGTAGCGCCCTTCTCGGTCTTTCCAGAAATAGGCCCTTCTGGTGCCGTTAATGACGGCATCCCATAGGTCCCTTGCCTGGAAACCATCCTTCTCCCCTCTGCTTTCTTCCACTGCAGAGCCGCAAAGTTCTTCAGGGAAATCGGACTTATTTCCGGAAATCCGGTGAATGCAGTGGAGCACCTGTCCGTAATGGGTCCGGGGAATGGGAAGCAATGTGTGAATCATCCAGATGAACCGTCCGTCCTCCACCCGGGTGCGGAAGAAGCCGGAAAGGAAGCCGGTCTTTGCCTTGCGGATACGCTTTTCCAAGGTATCCATATCCATGAAGGCCAGATACCTTTCATAATCGTCGGCATAAATGGAGCACAGGGCAAAGTGGCGGTTATAAAGGCGGGCATGGGAAATTTTTTCATGCTCCGACCAATCTCCGTCGCTTACAGCCAGAGGCTCCAGGGTGTCCTTTTCCCGGTCCTGGAGGAAAATGCCGTCATACACGGCATACACATTATGAAGTACATGGTACACCCGCTGCTGCTCCTCATGGGTCATACTGCCGGTAATGTCGGACATCCTGATTTTCACGCAGGCTTCACCGTTGCACTGGGCAATACAGCGGCCAGCGGCCTTCATGAACTGATTCCGCACAAGGTAGACAATCTCATGCATCTTTCCGTCGGCCACGCATTTGTCCAGACACTTCCGAAACGAGGCGGAAAGCTCCAGGGTGGGGTCATTGATATACTGCTCCGCTTCCTTCAGGTCCTGGTCCCCCAGGGAACGGATCATGGCAAGGTAGGCTTCATTGGCGAAGAGATACCGGATGGTATGGCCGTCATAGGCCAGGAGAGCCATGGTTTCATCGGTCTGGAAATTGACCATGCCGATGGCATCATAGTAAGCCTTCCAGGCCCTGGTCTCAATCTTCAGTCCCTCCTTCATGCAGTGTTCCAGGCTTTCCTCATAGGGCATGGGCTTTCCGAAGAAATAACCCTGCACCTTTTCGCAGCCTTTGTTCTTCAGAAACTCAAACTGTTCCTTCGTTTCCACCCCCTCCGCCAGGCTGCGGGTGCCGATTTTCTTGTCCATGGAAATGATGGAGCTGATAATGTTTCTGGCCCTTTCGCTAGAGCTTCCCAGAAAGGCCATGTCGATTTTCAGCACGTCAAAGGAATAGTCCTTCAGCAGGTTCAGGGAAGAATAGCCGCTTCCGAAATCATCCATCCAGATTTCATAGCCCGCCTTCCGGAACCGCCGGAGGCCCTGCCGTATGTGAGCGTCCCTGGCAGTGAGCAGTCTTTCCGTGATTTCAATATGAATCATGTCCCGGGGCACATTGTACTCCAGCACCCGGTTCTCCACTTCCTGGAAAATATCACACTGCAGGAAATCCAGGCGGGACAGGTTCACCGATACCGGCACCACCGGACGCCCCTCATCCATGCAGCGGGCAAAATTCACACACACCTGCCGAATGATTTCCAAATCCAGCTTATGAATCTGCCGGCTGTCCTCCAGGGCGGAAATGAAATCCGCCGGCTGGAGAAATCCCTTCTCCGGATCCTCCCACCGGGCCAGGGCCTCCATGCCGCAGAGGGCGCCGGAAACGGTCCTCACAATGGGCTGGTAATAGGCTTTGATATATCCTTTTTCCACGGCTTCGTCCATATGGCGGGACACATAGTCCTTCAGCTCCACCTTCTTGTCCAGGTCGGCGGTGTAATAGGCCATGAAACGGTCAGCGCTGTCGTGGATGCTGTCACAGGCAATCTTCACCCTGGTCACTGCCTGGCTGGGGTCGGCTCCCCAGCAGCCAAGCTGGTAAATGCCTGCCTTGCAGTCCACCTTGGCGGAAGGGCGGATGGAGAGGATACGGCTGTGGGCCTCTCTGATCTTTTCCTCCAGATTCCGGTTCTCCGCCAGCACCATGAAATGATCCACATCAATGCGGGAAATCACATGGCCCGAAAACACTTCCTGGAGGCAATGGCCAATCTGCTGAAGGAAGGCGTCCCCCTCCGAAATACCATAGGTCACATTGAAAAGCTTGAAATGAACCACATCAAAAAACAAAAGGGCATACCTTTCCGGATGGCCGCTGTCCTTCACAATCCTCTCCGCCTCCGCCAGGAAGCGCCGCATGCCTGGAAATCCGGTGATGTGGTCCATCTCATAGGCCGGCAGCCGTTCATCCAGCGCCGTCACAAAAAGGAAGACCAGAGGATTTCCTGCCTCGTCCCTTCCCCTCTGGCCCACCATATCCACCTGCCGCCGGCTTCCATCTTCTGCGGAAAGAGAACAGGCCAGGCTGAACCGTCCGCCGGACACACGCATCTGGTCCGCCATATCCTTTTCCACCGCCGCATCATCCTTTTTGAGAAGCCCCGGCAGCCTTCCACCGGTAAGCGCTAGAAATTCCTCTTCATTCCTGCAGCCAAGGATACAGTAAAGTTCTTGATTTCCATATACAATTTCCTTTTTCTCATCATCCCGGTATGCCATGACACCGCCGGGGAAAAGGTCACTCAGTGCCTGCATGAAAGATGTTTTGTGTTCCATCCTGTTTTTCACTCTATTCCAGCCAATTCTATTTCCTGATTCCGGAAATCGAATCATAATCATTCTAAAAAATTTATAAGCTTTTGCTGGTACATAATGTATACCTAAAACCATTTAAAGTCAATTCATATATTTTACAGGTAAATACTGCTTTCGGCGGCTAAGAAGAAACATACTCCCATGAAAATAAAAAATGGGGCTGTGAAAAAATGTTTAAGCATTTTTTCACAGCCCCTTTTCCGCTTCGTTTATAGATTCAGAAAACTGCAAAAAATGACTGTAAGCTGTTCCCCGCATTGTCATCTCGAGCGGAGCTACATGTCGATACGAGAACAAAGGTATTCGGCTCTATTGAGACTCTGAGTCGAGAGATCTCCGCCCCAATGCGGCTTGTATCATTGGGAGAGGGAGATTTCTCCACTCCGCTTCGCTTCGGTCGAAATGACAATGAAGCGGCGTGAGTGTTTGTGTTAATTTATTCCTTGCAGACCAGTGATAAGGCGTCTGTTGCCAAATTGTCTAACCATCCGGGGAGAAATCAATCATTTTTTCACAGCCCCATTTCCATTTCCTTATATCTTTTTCAAATCCTCATCAATAATGCGGCTCTTCAGGTCCTGCAGCTTATCCGACAGGTTCACTTCCATAATGTTCGGATTCAGGAGCCTGGTGTATTCCGGCCACAGAGTTTCCATCTGTCTGTTGGCATAGGCAATGGTTTCATCAAGGCTCGGAAGCGGAGCTGCCTCTCCGTGAAGGATGACAGGCTGTAACATATCCACGCAGGTATAGGTGCCGGCCTTCAGTTCCTTCTTCCTCCACTTGGCGGATTCCGTGACCAGGGTGAAATCGCCGCCGTCCGGGAAGGGCTCGTCTGCCAGGCACACCAGATCCGTAATCATCTTGCCGGTGCCTTTCTTATAGAAACGGCGCACCGCCTTGATGCCGGGGTTTGTCATCTTGCTCACATCATTAGAAATCTTCATCACCGGTTCAAAGGCGCCGTCCTTTTCACGGGCGCTCATCTTGAACACCCCGCCCAGGGCGGAGGTGCCGTCGGCGGTAATGATTTTTGTGCCCACGCCCCAGCTTGTGACGGTGCAGCCCTGTTCCTTCAAAGACTGGATAAGGTATTCGTCCAAATCGTTGGAACCGGAAATAATGGCATCCGGGAAACCGGCTTCTTTGAACATGCGGGACGCCTCCCGGGACAGGTATCCCAGATCCCCGCTGTCGATGCGGATGCCGTATTTTTTCGGAAGCTGTCCCTTAGCCTTCAGTTCCTTGAACACCCGGATGGCATGGGGCACGCCCATTTCCAGCACATTATAGGTATCTGCCAGAAGGATGAGGTTGTCATGGTACTGCTTCACATATTCCTCAAAGGCCTCCAGCTCCGTGTCAAAGCTCATGACCCAGCTGTGGGCCATGGTGCCCAGCACGGGAATGCCGAAAAGCTTCCCTGCTTCCACATTGGAAGTGCCGTTGAAGCCGCCGATCATGGACGCCCTGGCTCCCCAGAGACCTGCTGAATGGCCCTGGGCCCGGCGCAGGCCGAACTCCATCAATGCATCCTTCGGCGCCACTGTCCGCACGCGGCGGCACTTGGTGGCAATGAGGCTCTCATGATTCATAATCATGGAAAGCCCCGTTTCCAAAAGCATGGCTTCCGTGGTGGTGCCTTCAAACCGGAGAAGCAGCTCCCCCGGGAAAGCCACCGTGCCTTCGGGCATGGCATAAATATTTCCGGTGAAATGGAAATGGGACAGATAATCCAGGAATTCCGGATAAAAAATATGAAGGCTTCGGAGATATTCTATATCCTCAGCGCTGTAGGTAAAGTTCTTTACAAAATCCACCAGATGGGACAGCCCTGCCACCACGGTATAGCCGCCGTTGAAGGGATTCACCCGGTAAAAACGGTCAAAAACAACCTTTCTCTCATGCATGCCCTTCTTGAAAAGAGCATTGGTCATAGTGAGCTGATACAAATCAGTTACAAGTCCATTGGATGCCATAATATCCCCCTTTATTTTTTCATTGTCAAGACAATGGATAGATTGAATCCATTATAACACTTTATGCCGTTAGCATCACATTAAATCGTACTTTTACAAATCAGGGGAATCAGGCATGAAACTGTATTCCCAAAGGTGCCTGTCATTCCAAAGCCAGCTCCTTCTCCCTTCCCTCATTCCTGTCACGAAGGTACACGGAGCCCCCGTGAAGGCTCAAAACTGCCATATCCTCTTTGTCCACCAGGCCCATGTCCTCAATGTCATCCCGGCAGGCCTTCAGCATGGAGTCTTTCGTTTCCTTTTCCGTTTCCTCCTTCAGCCAGCCCCGGATGGAAATCCAGGACTTATCCGGATGCACCGCACTGATTTCCACATGGCGGTTCACCGTGATTTCATGATACAGATGGGACGACCGGGCCAGAAGGAAACAGAGCTTTCCCTCCACCTCGCACACCCCGCTCATGGGCCGCACCCGGGGCTCCATGCCGTCCACCGTGGCCATATAAAATACTTCGCATTCCCGTAGATATTCCAGTACCAGCTTCACAGAATCCATCATTAATTCCTCCGTTCACTCCATTTTTCTATCATTATTGTACACGCAGGGAAGGGGAATGGAAAGGTGTTAAAGAAAGTTGACGGCCCCAAAGAGCCCGAAGGTTGTGGATTGCCAATGGGGGCCACAAAGTGGTCCGGGTTCAAAGGGTTCAGAGGGTTCAGAAGGTTCAAAGGGTGGTGGTATCGCCCTGTCGGGCGATGAGTATAAAGTCAGCGTTACGGGATTACCTTCCCGTCTCCATCTGTCATCCTGAACGCCAGCAGCAGAATGACCGGTAACCAGTCCACCAGCCCACTAGTACACCAGCACACCAGCACACTAATGACCACGCAAAAAACTTCCTGGAATCCAAAAGCGGGGCGCGTCATAAGCCGCTTCAGGCTTTGCCTTTGCATTGCCTTTAAGGATTTCAGGAAGTTTTTTATTTTTTCAGCCGGCTGATGGAGAAGGAAGGAGAGGACATTCCCTGCTCTTCCGCTTTCCATGGATGGGCCCCAGCGAAATCTATTGAGCATGATTCCCTGTTTCTTCGCTTCTCTATCCACATAGTCTAAAAAGGCCTTGAAAATTCTTAAAATGACTGTAAGCGGCTCACCGCATTGTCATCTCGAGCGGAGCTGCATGCCGACGTGAGGGCAATGGTGTCTGCGCTCTATTGAAACTCTGAGTCGAGAGATCTCCCACCGCAATGGCTTATTTCTTTCCGGAGCGAGATTTCTCCGCTCAGGCTTCACTTTCGTCGAAATGACAATGGAGCAGGAAGGAATTCATTCTTTATTAAGAGGGGCGCTCGGAAGAATTTACAGCGTCTCAATCATTTCTTCGCAGCCCCTTACTCCTCCTTCAGCGCCTCTTCTCTATCGGAAAGGATTTTGACCTTCACGTCCGGCAGGTGGGTGAGGACGTCGATGACGGTGTCCCTGGTGTCTTTGGTGGAGTTAATCTGGCAGGTGGCTCTTTTGGCGTTCAGCGTGGTCAGCACTCCCAGGTATTCGTAGCCTTCGATAATGCGGTTGATGTAGTTCACTTCTTCCGGCGGGATTTCGATGTATACCCTTGTATCTTCCGTCATTTCTTTGCGCGCCTCCTCAGAATGGAGAAGGCAGGAAGGACTGCGTCTCCTGTCATGGTGAGCTCTTCCAGCGGATGCGGCGCCTTGTCCACTTCTTCTCCCTCTCCGTTCACCAGTTTTGTAATTTTGATGAGCCCCACGTCACCTTTAGGCGTCAGGTATTCCAGGATTTCTCCCACTTTGAAATGGTTTCTCTGCTGCACCCGGTTCGTGCCTTCTTCTACGCGGGCCGGAAGGATGAGGCCTACGAAATCATAGGGCTGGTCCGGCTGGGATTTCACGTATTCCTGGGCGCTGTGATCCGGGTTCTGGAAGGCAAAGGCGGTGGTGTAGGGACGGTGGGATACCTTTTCCAGTTCTTCCCTCCATTCCGGACGCACCTTGTAGGCGCCGCCTTCGGCGTAGTAGGCGTCGATGGCCTTCCGGTAGGCTGCCACCACGGCGGCCACGTAGTACACACTCTTCATGCGGCCTTCGATTTTAAGGGAGGCAGCGCCCCCTTCGATGAGTTCGGGAATGTGGTCAATCATGCAGAGGTCTTTGCTGTTGAAGACATAGGTGCCGTGCTCATCTTCCTCCACCGGCCAGTACTGGCCGGGCCGGGATTCTTCCATAACGGCGTAGCGGAAGCGGCAGGCCTGGATGCATTCGCCCCGGTTGGACTGTCTTTTTCCGTTGGTGAAGAAATTGGAAAGAAGGCAGCGGCCGGACCAGGAAATGCACATGGCGCCGTGGCCGAAGACTTCCAGATCAATGTCCACTTTTTTGCGGATTTCCGCCATTTCCTTCACCGACACTTCCCGGGCCAGTACCACCCTTTCGGCGCCCAGGTCCTTCCATACCTTCACGGTGCGCCAGTTGGCAGAGCTTGCCTGAGTGGACACGTGGATGGGAAGGTTCGGCGCCACTTCCCGGCAGAGGGAGAAGACGCCCAGGTCGGAAATCAAAGCAGCGTCCACATGGATGCTTTCCAGATATTTCAGATAGTCGTCCAGTCCCTCCAGATCTTCATTCCGGGGAATGATATTTACCGTAACATACACCTTTTTCCCCATGCTGTGGGCATAGGAGACCGCTTCCTTCAGCTCTTCCATGGAGAAGTTGCCGCCATAGGCACGGAGGCCGAAGACCTTGCCCGCCAGATATACCGCATCCGCCCCGTAAAGGAGGGCCATTTTCATTTTTTCCATTGTTCCCGCCGGAGCGAGAAGTTCCATTTTTTTCATGTATGTTCCTTTCTAACGGAAACGGCCAGACCGTCTCCTTCTACATATATATGAGTTTCATATTTCTCATTCACATAGTCCAGGTACTCCCGAAGCCGCATGACCAGAGTGCGGTAGCGGTGAGGCACGGGGCCTTCCTTTTCCACCAGCCCCCGGAAAAGGACGTTATCCGCCGCAATGACCGCCCGGTCCGACAGAAGAGGTTCGACAGCCCGAAGTTCCCTAAGGTACTGTCCCTTAGGTCCGTCAAGGAAGAGGAAATCGTAGGGGCCGGAAAGGGTGGGTATCACTTCTCCCGCATCTCCCAGATGGCAGTGCACACGGCCGGAAAGGCCCGCCCTTTCCATGACTTCCTTCGCCCTGTGATGGCGCTCTTCGTCAAGCTCCACCGTATCGATTTCCGCCTTCGGAAACCGCTCCGCCATAAGAAGGGCGGAGTAGCCGATGGCGGTGCCTATTTCCAATATGCGCCGCGGCTCAGCCAGCGCTGCCGAGCGAAGGAGAAGCTCCCGCTCCGGCCCCCGGATAATGGGCACATGATTTTTCTCCGCATAGTCTTCCAGTTCCTTTTTCAAAGGCTGCCAGTTATTTGCCATAGATATTCTCCGTCTCCGCCTGATGCTCTTCATAGGATTTCGTGAAAACGTGATGGCCGTCGGCCTGGGCTACGTAGTACAAATACTCTCCCGGCTTAGCCTCCAGCACCGCTTCAATGGCATCCATGCCGGGGCTTCCGATGGGTCCCGGCGGCAGGCCGTTGTGGGTATAGGTGTTGTAGGGGGAATCAATCCTTGTATCCGCAATGGTGAGCTCCTCCTTCGGGCTGCCCAGGGCATACTGGATGGTGGCGTCAATCTGGAGGGGCATGCCGATTTCAAGACGCTTCAGCATCACCGATGCAATGGGCACCTGGTCTTCCTTGAAACGGGCTTCCCTTTCCACCATGGAGGCCAGGGTCATCAAAGCATGAAGGGTCAAATGCTTTGCTTCCGCCTTCTTCCGGATGTCCGGCGTCAGCATGGAGTCGGTCCGCTTGTACATCATATCGCATATCTGCCGGGCCGTATACTCCTTGGGAATATTATAGGTGTCCGGGAAAAGGAATCCCTCCGCCTTTACCGGCACCGGCAGGGGACCGTACTGGTATTTCAAAGGGCCGTAGGAAGCAGCTTCCTTCTCAAAGTCCTCCGCCCCCTTCACGCCTGCATCCTTTAGAAGGGAGGAAATTTGGCGCACCGTGTAGCCTTCCGGCACCGTCACGAAGACGGACTCCGTCTTGCCCGACCGGAGCTCCGTCATGGCTTCCTTGATGGTGAGGCCCTGTTTCATCTTGTAAGTCCCGCTCTGGAGACTTTTGCCGCTTCCGAGAATGTGGGAATAGAGCCTGAAAAGGGTACTGCTCCGGATGATGCCCTTCTTTTCCAGGGTATCCGCAATATCCCGACCGGTGGAATTTCTGGGCACATCCACCATGGCGCTGCCATGAAGGTCCACCCTGTCGAAGGCATAGAAATAAATGCCTGCCGTAAGGAGGATCAGGAAGGCAAGACCGCCGGCCAGGGCGGACCATTCTTTCCGGCCCATTTTCTTTAAGGAAAAGGGCGCTCTTTCCGGTTCTCCGGACTCTTCTGTCTTTCTTTCTTGCAAATTGCACCTCTCAAACAATGTCAAGGGAAGTAAAATGTGGAAATCTCTTTCTGAAAAGATTATTCTATAATTATATCATATTGTATAAAGAGCCTTCAGCACTAATCTATAGAGGCTGATAACAGGCATTGATGCAAAGGAGCATACCCATGATAATCAAAGGAATCACCGCACAGATTACAAGAACCATTACAGAAGAAGATACCGCAGAAAAGGTAAAGAGCGGGTCCCTCCCCGTGCTGGCCACGCCGGTGCTGTCGGCGGCCATGGAAGAAGCGGCCGTAAAAGCCCTTGCCCCCTTCCTTTCCGGCCATGAAACCACCGTAGGCGGTTCCATTTCCCTCATCCACAAAGCGCCCACCCTGCCGGGGCATACTATCACCGTCACCGCCACGGTGACGGAAGTCAGGGGAAAGAAGATTTCCTTCCACATCACCGCCTCCGATGAAAACGGAGATATCGGGGAAGCGGACCATGACCGCTTTCTGGTGGACAGCGTAAAGTTTATGGAAAAGGCGGAGAAAAGGAATGAAAGAAGGGAGTAAGGAAATTTCCATCCGCCAGGCATCACCGGATGACGTCGCCGCCCTTCTTGCTATTTACAAGCCCTATGTGGAGAAGACGGCCATTACCTTTGAATACGAAGTGCCTGCGCCGGAAGAATTCAAAGAACGCATAGCCCATACCCTGGAGAAATATCCCTACCTTCTGGCAGAAGAGGAAGGCCATATCCTGGGTTATGCCTACGCCGGTCCCTTCCATCCCAGAAAGGCCTATGAGCACTCGGCGGAGCTTTCCATCTATCTTGCCCCCAAAGCCCGGCACCGGGGAATCGGGAAAAAACTCTATGCCCGAATGGAAGAGATTCTCCTGAAGCAGCAGGTGTTCAACCTGTACGCCTGCATTGCATTTACAGAAAAAGAGGACCCCTTCCTTCCAAAGGACAGTCCTCTTTTTCATGAACATATGGGATTTAAGACAGCAGGCCTCTTCCATCACTGCGGATATAAATTCCACCGCTGGTATGACATGGTGTGGATGGAGAAAATGATAGGAAAAAGACCTGAGAAACCTGGAGATTTTGTGGCATTTCAGGGGCTGTAATGCAATGTCACCCACATGCAAAGGTTCAAAGGGTTCAGAGGGTTCAGAAGGTTCAGAGGGTTGTGGTGGCGCCCTATCGGGCGCATTATAAAATGGTGCCGAAGGCTCCTGCATTGCCTCCACGGAGTGGGCTTTATAAGTTCCCTTTGAACCGGTCCGGAAGGCGAAGCCATTCCCGGGCCGAACCGGCCGCCTAGGGAAGCGCTGATTAAATCGTTATCGGATTTCATTCTTGGATTTTTATTCAATGCAAGGAATCAGTCGACGCGAATAGCGAGCTATTTAAGGAGACTGATGACGCAGCATTGGATAAAAATACATATGAAGTTCGATTCTGCGAATTAATCAGTGCTTCCCTAGGGCGAAGCCCGGTGGCAGCCTGCCCCCTTGACCCCGACTGCGCTCAGGATGACGGCCTCCGGCAGGAATCAACACTCGGTCAGAGGACAGCAGCGAGGGAGGATAACTGCCCCACTGTCCCACTAGCACACCAGTACACTAGTACACTAGTACACTAGTACACTGTCCCACCTATTCTCCCTTCAGCACCCCCGTACCATCAAAGGCGGGAATGAACATTTTGTCGGAGCTGGCTTTCTGCTGGACGTAGCCGTCTTCGATGCCCAGTTCTTCCATATAGCTTTCGCATTCTTCGTATTCCTCATCCGTAATGGGCCGGTTGATTTCAGGGTACTCCGCCGCCCTGCCGCAGGGGACGTACTGGCGCATGAGGCTGAAGAGCACTTCGCCGGGAGCGAAGGTTTCCGCCACATATTCCAGCACTTTCTTCGTATTTTCCACCTGTCCCGGCAGGATGAGGTGGCGGATGAGGACGCCCTTCTGCAGGATGCCGTCACTGTCCATTTCATAGGGCCCTGTCTGGCGGTACATCTGCTCAATGGCAGCCGTGGCTTTTTCGAAATAGTCCGGCGCATCGCTGTACTTAGCCGCGGCGCGGCGGTCGGCGTATTTCAAATCCGGCAGCCAGCACTGCACTTTTTTCCGAAGGAAGGCCACGGTGTGCACGCTTTCGTAGCCGCCGCAGTTATACACCACCGGCACGGGAAGCGGGTCCCGGAGGCTCTGGAAGATGGCGTGGGTGTACTGGGTAGGGGTCACCAGGTCAATGTTATGGGCGCCCTCTGCTATGAGTTCGAAATAGATTTCCCGAAGTCTCTCCACCGACACTTCGATGCCCTTCCTCATTTCCGATATTTCATAGTTCTGGCAGTACACGCAGGACAGGTTGCAGCCTGCAAAGAACACGGTGCCTGCGCCGCGACTGCCGGCGATGCAGGGTTCCTCCCAGTGGTGGAGGGCAGCCCTGGAAATGACGGGAAGCATGGCTGACCGGCAGTAGCCCACATTTCCTTTGTCCTTCACCGACAGTTTTCTTTCTATTTTGCATGCCCTGGGGCATATGTTGCATATACTCATGATGTACTCCTTTTTCGCCGGCTCTTTGCCGGTATCTTTTTATTGTAGCACACAGGGTCTTCCTTTTCCTCATGGAAGAATGACATATCCGCATTCCATAAATCCATAAATTTCATTGATTCAATCTGGTAAAAATCTTATAATAAAGGCGTAAAAATCGTTCTGCCCGGATAGGGCAGGAAACTTTTCAATTCGAAAGGAGTTTTCTCATGGAAAACAACGCAGGTCTCATGGAGAGGATTTTCCATCTCTCGGAAAGTCATACCACCGTAAGGACCGAAATCATGGCAGGAATTACCACCTTTATGACCATGGCCTATATTCTTGCCGTCAACCCCAGTATCATGAGCACCACAGGCATGGATAAGGGAGCCGTCCTTACCGCCACGGCGCTGGCAGGCTTTCTGGGCACCATGTTTATGGCGGTTTTCGCCAATTACCCCTTTGCCCTGGCACCGGGCATGGGGCTGAACGCCTTCTTTGCCTTCACCGTGGTGAAGCAGATGGGCTATTCCTGGGAAATGGCACTGGCTGCGGTTTTCGTGGAAGGTATCATTTTCATCATTCTTTCCCTCACCAATGTCCGTGAAGCCATCTTCAACGCCATCCCCATTAACCTGAAGAAAGCGGTGTCCGCAGGCATCGGCCTTTTCATCGCCTTCATCGGACTGGGCAGCGCCCAGATTATCGTGGCCAATCCTGCCACCAAGATTTCCCTTTTCTCCTTCAAAGGAGCCATGGCAGCCGGAACCTTCCATACCACCGGTATTACGGTGGTGCTGGCCATTATCGGCGTCCTTTTCACCGCCATCCTCATGGTGAAGAAGGTAAGGGGCAACATTCTCTGGGGCATCCTTTTCACCTGGCTTCTGGGTGTTCTTTGTGAAATCTCCGGTCTCTACGTACCGGATCCTTCGGTAGGCGCCTTCAGCACACTGCCCAATTTCTCCGGCGGCCTTGCTTCCTTTGAACCGAAGAGCATCGCCCCCATCTTCATGCAGCTGGATTTCTCCCAGATCGGCACCTTCAATTTCGTAGTGGTGCTCCTGGCTTTCCTCTTCGTTGATATTTTCGATACCATCGGCACCCTCATCGGCGTGTCCTCCAAGGCAAACATGCTGGATGAAAACAACAAGCTGCCCCATATCAAGGGCGCCCTCATGGCTGATGCCGTAGCTACCTCCGTAGGCGCCGTGCTTGGCGTTTCCACCACCACCACCTATGTAGAAAGTGCCTCCGGCGTTTCCGAAGGCGGCCGCACCGGCCTCACCGCCGTCACCGTGGCAGTGCTCTTCCTCCTTTCCATGTTCCTTTCCCCTATTTTCATGGCCATTCCTGCCTTTGCCACGGCACCGGCCCTGATTATCGTAGGTTTCCTCATGTTTACCGCCGTCACGGGCATTGACTTCGATGATCCCACCGAAGCCATCCCCTGCTACTTCACCATCATCGCCATGCCCTTTGCCTACAGCATTGCAGAAGGCATTTCCTTCGGCACCATCACCTACACCCTGATTAACCTGCTCACAGGGCACAGGAGCAAGGTAAGCGTCCTCATGATGGCATTGACCGTGATTTTCATTCTGAAGTATATTTTCCTTTGATTGTTTCAACTCCGGCCTGCGCCATGCGGCGCAGGCTTTTCTATTGAAAGGAATCCCCTATGGCCTATTTTCTCATGTTCTTTGCCATTGCCATGGAACTCACCGGCACCACCTTCCTTAAAATGTCCCATGGCTTCACCCTCATCCTGCCCACCGCGGGCTGCCTCATTTCCTACGGTCTCTGCTTCTTCTCCTTCTCCCGGGCCCTCACGTCCCTGAACCTGGCTCTCGCCTATGCCACCTGGAGCGGCGTGGGCATCCTGGCCACCACATTGATTTCCTGGTTCTTCTTCGGCGAAAAACTGACAGCCACCGGAATCTTTGCCATCTTCCTCATCATCGCAGGCTGCATCCTGCTCAATCTCTTCGGTGCAGAAAAATAAGGAGATATTCATGAAATATAAATCCATCCTTCTTGCTTTATCCTTCACCATCACCTGCCTTCCCGCCTATGCCGCCGTGCCGGATATCACCGCCGACGCCGCCGTCATCATGGACGCCGCCGGCGGCCGGTTTCTCTATGAAAAGAACGGGACAAAAAAGGAATATCCCGCCAGCATGACGAAAATCATGACCTGCATCCTCTCCATAGAAAAAGGAAATCCCTACAAAACGGTGTCCGTCAGCTCAAACGCGGCGGACGTGGAGTCCACCGCCCTCACTGGCGGGGAATGGCTTTCTCTTGGAGACCTTCAAAACCAGATGATGATGCTTTCCGACAACGGCGCCGCCACGGCCATTGCGGAAAACACCGCCGGCAGCCTTCCCGCCTTTGCGGACATGATGAATGAAAAGGCCAAGGACATCGGCATGACCGGCACCCATTTCGTCAATGCCAACGGCATGCCTGATGAAAATCACTACTCCACCGCCGAAGACATGGCCCGTCTTGCCCGGTACGCCATGGAAAATAAAACCTTTCGCCGCATCGTTTCCACAAAGAGGAAACAGATACGCTATATCCGGCCCGCTGAAATCTTCACCTGTGAAAACAGCAATGAACTCCTCTACACCTACCCCGGAGCCACAGGCATCAAGACCGGCTGGACCCGCGCTGCCGGAGGATGCCTGGCCGCTTCCGCCATCAGGGATAACCATGAACTCATCGTTATCGTCATGCATTCCAGGGATACGGACAGCCGGTTTGCGGAGGCCGCTGAGCTTCTGGACTACGGGTTTGAACTGATAAAAGAAAAAAGGACCGACGGGAAATAGCCGAAGCCCTATCCGGCAGCCAGACAATCAGACTTCCGGCTTCCGGCTTCAGACTACGGGCGGGACTCTGTCATTTTGAGCGAAGGGCAGCAGCGGGCAGCCTGCTGTCATTTTAAAAGTCCAGAAGAGTGCATGGGTAATGGAAAAGTCCGAGAAAAATGATTCACATTTCTTTTCGGACTTTTTACATCATTGCTTCCTTAGCCGGGCATCACCGGCTCTACTCCCCCATCATTCCACAAGTACCATGCCGTACACCGATACTTCCTTCACCGGCCCGGTGAGAACCCGGGTGTCGAAGCCGTTGTCACGGGCCAGGGCAAATACGTCGATACCGCAGGCTTCCAGGGAAGGCCGGGCAGATTCAGGGTGGATGCAGTGCTCCAGATTGCACACTTTGCACAGGCCGCAGCGTCCGGCCTTCAGGGCAAAGGCTTTATAGTAATTTTTCATCATCGCCGCTTTTTCCACCTTCAGCAGGATATCCAGCAGGCCATTGGTGAGGCGGATGTCGAATTCCTGCCAGTCCCTGCACTCCTCCAGCTTGATGGGCATTGTGTGCTTCACCAGGATGCCCAGGGTGTATTCATTGAGAAATTCATTCATCTGTGACAAATCCGGCGTGTATGGCGGGCAGCAGAGACATTTTCCGTACTGGGGACAGCCGAACTGGCATTTCATCCTTGGCCATACGCCCCGCTTCACCTTTGTCACGTCCACCATTTTGACGTCCGCCGCACCGGCCTTCCGTGCTTCCTTCATCAGTTCCACCATATCTTCTCTATTCATAATGATCTCCCTCCTATGATTTCCATGAAGTTTCTATGATATGATTGTATCACGTTCTGCCCTAGGAAAGCACTGATTAATTCATAGAGTTTCCTTTTATAAGAATTTTTATGCACTGCTTCGTCATGGGCTTCCTTAAATAGCTCGCTATTCGCGTCAGCCCATTCCTCGCATTGCATAAAAATTCAAGAATAAAAGCAAACAATGATTTAATCAGCGCTTCCCTAGAAATCGGTTGCTCTTCTCTATCCGGTTTATTAAAATAGATAAAGGAAATCTTTTTGTAAATCTCATATTTCATGAGTTTAAAATCATATTTTCTCAAAGGAGTCTTTATGAAAAAAGTCCTCATCTCTTTATCCCTCCTTCTATCCCTGGGCTTTACCGCCTCCGCCGCCCTGCCGGAGGAAGGGGTGTACCTTGACAAGGATGGCAGCCCCATTACGGAAGAGCAGATGGTGCCGCCTTCTGTGAAATCGACTAAAATGCTGCCCCAGTCCGCCGCCGTCCATGACGCTCTCTCCCAGCTGCCCCACTCCGCCGCCACGGTGCTCATCATTTCCATCAATGAAGACGGCGCCGTAACCCATGAGGAAGTGTCCGAAAGCTCTTCCTCCCTCATTCTGGACCAGTACGCCGCTTCCTCTGCCGAATCCTGGACCTTCCGTCCCGCCCGCCGGGGAGAGAAGGCGGTGCCCTTTACCGTCCGCATTCCGGTCCGCTTCGTTTCCGCCATGATCTCCGTGCCGCCAGCACCGGAAAAACAGGTGATGGCGGATATGACAGACAAGGAGCAGCAGGCCGCCGAAAGGAGCGGCCACCCCACCTTTTCAGTGAAGCTGTCCATTGACGGGGAAGGGAAAATGACTGCACCGCCGGAAGTGCAGAAGGAAGGGCTTACCCTCAGCGATTCCGATTTCAAAATCCTTTCCCGCTACATAGAACGCTCCCTCCGCCAGTGGACCTTCTCCCCCGCCAGAAATCCCGATAATGAGGCCATAGAAGCGGAAACTGCGATTTCCATAACGGTGTAAAAAAGAGGTTTCCTGTAGTAGTGATACACTTTGGGCAAGCCTGCCGACAGGAAACTATTGGCAAAGGGTTTCCTACTGAGGTGAAACACTTTGGTATTCATGCCGACAGGAAACTATTGGCGAAAAGTTTCCTACTATGGTGATACACTTTGGTCCAGCATTCCAACAGGAACCTATTCGCGAAAGGTTTCCTACTGAAGTGATACACTTTGGTTAGGCATACCGACAGGAAACTATTCGCAAAAGGTTTCCTACTGTGGTGATACACTTTGGGTAGGCATACCGGCAGGAAACTATTGGTAAAGGGTTTCCTACTTTGGTGATACACTTTGGTCAAACATGCCGACAGGAAACTATTCGCGAAAGGTTTCCTATTGAGATGATACACTTTGGGCATTCATACCGACAGGAAACTATTCGCGAAAGGTTTCCTATTGAGATGATACACTTTGGGTAGGCATGCCGGCAGGAAACTATTCGCGAAGAGTTTCCTACTTTGGTGATACACTTTGGTCAAACATACCGGCAGGAAACTATTTGCGAAGGGTTTCCTGCTGTGGTGATACACCTTAGCCAAGCATACCGACAGGAAACCACATAGAAAATGGCAGTGACGAAATGAAAATCATTCCTTCACTGCCCTTTTGGCATTCATTCCTTACACTTTCACTGCCCTGTATTTCCCGTCTTCCACCTTGAGGAGCACCAGGTCCACCTCCGGGTCGCCGGAGTTATTGAAGGTCATGGGGCCTGCGGCGCTTTCAAAGTTTTTGATGTTAGCCAGGGCGTCCCGCACCTTTTTGGAGTCCGTGGTGGTGCCTGCGTTTTCCACGGCCTTTGCTGCCAGTTTGGCAGACACATAGGCACAGGCGGCAAAGTTGTCAGGGTCATGGTTGTATTTGGCCCGGAAGTCCTTCACGAATTTCCTGGTGGCTTCGGAGTCCCTGTCCGGGGACCACATGGAGGAGACGTACACATTGTCTGCGGCGGGGCCTGCGATTTTCACAAGCTCCGGCGACATGAAGCCGTTATCTCCCAGCACCGGCTGGTTCATGCCCATGTCCCGCATTTTCTTCAGGATAAGTCCCCCTTCCTGGTAATAGCCTGCCACCACCACGGCGTCGGGATTCCCGTTGTGGATTTTGGTAAGCTGGGCGGAAAAGTCGGTGTCCTTGTCTGCAAAGGTTTCGGTGGCCGCGATTTCCACGCCCTCATCTTCCAGCGCTTTCTTGAAGGTTTTATAGGCGGACACCTGGTGTTCATTATTATTGGAGTAGAGCACCGCCACCCTCTGATAGCCCAGAAGCTTATGGGTTTTCTGAACGGTCTGGGGGATATTCTTTGATTCAGGCACGCAGTTCCGGAACATGTAATCACCGATGTCCATGAGCCCTTCCGCCGTGGTAGCCACGCCTAAAAGCGGAATCTTCGCCTGCTGGAAGAGGGGCCCCACCGCCTTGTATTCACCGGAAATGAGGGGCCCCACCACGATGACCTTCTTTGCGGCAATCAGCTTCTGTGCCGCAGACACCGCCTGCTGCACATTGCCCTTGGTGTCCACCATTTCCACGTCCATGTGGATTTTTCCTTCCCTGTTGATTTCCTCCACCGCCATGTCGAAGCCTTCCTTTTCCGCCAGGCCGTAGGAAGCCACGCCGCCGGAAACGCCGTTGATAAAGCCCACCTTGGCCGTCTTTCCGCTTCCGGCGCCTTCGCTCTTTCCGCCGCAGCCGGTCAGTCCTGCACATGCAGCTGTCATCATGAGGCCGAGGCCTGCCAGTTTGAGTCCTTTTTTCCAATCCATCATCTTTTTCTCCTTTGAAATGGAATAGCACATGTGCAATCTTCACTCTGCGGGGATACCCATCAAAAAACGCCTCTGCCTGAAATATCAGACAGAGGCGCATCGCGCGGTACCACTCCGGTTTATCTCTCAGCCGCCATGCATAAGAAGAGGTAACAAAAAGCCCCTGTCCACCACGGGACAGGGGCGAATTCGCGGTACCACCCTGCATTATACTCTGAAGGCCTGTCCTGTAACGGGGACTTACGTCCTGATTTACGGAAAATTCTTTCAATCAGGAAGCTCACGAGTGATAGTCCGCAGATTTTCCGCACCGGCTTTCACCATACGCCGGCTCTCTGAAGCTTCCTGTCTGTTTCCTTCTCGTTCACAGCATGTACTGGTTTGAATGTGCCTATGATGATACCGAATCTCTTCCCATCCGTCAATAGGGAAAACAGGAAATTGCCATTTCAGCATACATGGCGTCATGAATGATTTCTGTAGATATTTTTTATTTGCTTCACAAAGTACCTTGCATTGCAAAGTACTTTGTGATATATTGTTAGCAGCAGGAAATGACCATCAGTCTACAAATTAATGAAGAGACCGATGCATTGCCTTATGCAGAACCCCTGATTCCTCAGAAAGGAAAAGCCATGAACATCCAACTGAAAAAAGGCGTCATGGAAATTGTGGTTCTATCCATGCTCAGGCGGAAAGACTACTATGGTTATGAGCTGGTCACTGAGATTTCAAAGTACATTGAAATGTCGGAGGGCACCATTTATCCCCTATTGAACCGGTTCAAGAAAGACGGCCTGGTAGATACCTACCTGGCGGAATCACATAACGGTCCTCCCCGAAAATATTACCGCATCACCGACGCCGGACGGGAGGAATTCAAAGAATCCCTCAAGGAATGGACCGAATTTACAAAAGCCGTCAAGAAAATACTGGAAGAAGGAGGCGATACCCATGAATGAAACAGAATTTTTAGACCTGCTCAGATACTATTTCCGCAATGCCAGGGCAGAAGAAGTGAAGGAAATCCTGGCAGACTATGAATCCCACTTTGAAGAAGGGAAAAAGCGGGGCCTCTCGGAGGAAGAAATCGCCAAAGAGCTGGGCAGTCCCAAAGATATTTACAATTCCTTCCAGTCGGAAGGCGTGGTGAATGAAAAAACAAAGGGAAGCCAGCTGCAGGACAGGGCCAAGGAAATGGCCCAAGGCGCCCAGGAGAAAGTGGAAAAGACCTGGGCGGAAGTAAGCCCCAGGCTTCCCGCCGCCGCAGAAACCACAGCCCGCATGACTGCCCGCCTCCTCACCGCCGCCGGTATCATCATGGCCATTGTGGTGCTGGCTGCCGCGGGACTGGTGATTGGTTTCTTCTCCACCAACCTGGTTCCCTTCCACGGCATGGCGCCGCTGCCCCGCTTCAGCTTCCTCACACTGGCCTCCATCGGAAGCTTCGGCATTTTTACCGCCCTTTCCATCTATCTCATCGCCAGGGAAGGCAGCCGGGCCATTGAAAACAGTTTCCGCCAGCTCAGTGCAAAAGGCGGTGAACCGAAATGAAGAAAATCCTCATCTCCGTGGTGCTCGCAGTCATTTCCCTTATCATCGGCACCTTTTCCTTCATAATCAATGACCTCCCCTCCTATCACCGCTGGATGGCGGACAACGGCCCTAAAATGATGGAAAATTTCAAAGGCTGGTCGAAGGATCGGAAGGATTTCAAAAACGGGCCTGCCAATGACAGAATGCGGGAAGACTTGAGAAACCACCATGACCAGGACAGCATGGGCCCCGATAGAAACATGCCCGGTGACCATCAGGATAACCCAAAGGGAAATAAACGCGAGGCACCTGATAAGAATAGCTAATCTGTCCATCGTGGCTGGAGAATACCAGCTCCGCCATTGATTTATATATATCCCCAGAATAGGATGAGGGAGTTTCAGGGAAGCTCCCTCGGAAACAAGTTTACAGAATTTGAAAGGAAGGTTCCATTATGAAAAAGTTAAATGCACTCATCGCCGCTTCCATGACAGGCCTGGCACTGGCCGGCGGTTTCTTCTTTGCCGGCACCGCTTCCGCCGCTGATTACGACCATCCGCCGAAAATCCAGCAGGACCAGGGACAGCATCCCCAGGTTCACAGGGAAAAGAAGCACGTAGAAAAGAAGCAGAAGGTCCATAAGGACAAAAAAGACCGAGAAGAACTGAAAGATAAAAAGGACCAGGGACAGCAGCGCAAACTGAAACCCTGGGAAGAAAAGTACTATGAACAGCATCCGGAAGCCAGAGAAAGGGATGCCCAGAAAGGCAATCCGGAAAAGAGAAATGTACAGGACGATGACGGCATTACCTGGCACCGCCTGTAATGAAATACTCTGAAAAGCCTGTTTCAAAAGAGGTTATACTATGAGAAACCTGAAAAGAACAATGTTAGCCGCAGCCCTTTTGATTTCCATCTCCGCAGCAGGCGCTGCGATGGGAAATGGCGTATCCGCCGCTTCCCTGGAAGCCAAAGAGCCCGCCGGCCCCGTATCAAGCACAGGCCGGGACTACCACATCGCCTTAATCAATGCGGACCGTTCCAATGGCCCGGTCATCCACAGGCCCATGAAGGAAGAACTCCGGCCGGAAAAACCCGCCGCCCCTTCCGATGAAGTGAAGGACCGCAAAGGAGGTGAAGATTTCAGGGACAGCCGCTCCGCCCTCCAACGCAGCGATAAGGATGATGACCATCCCTATGAAGGCCGTCATGAACGCCGTTTTGACAAGGATGACAGAGACGGAGACCATCACTACGATGGAAGCCATCAGCGCCGTTTCGGCAAGGACGACAGGGACGGAGACCACCGCTGCGATGAGCGCCATCAGCGCCGTTTCGACAAGGATGACAAAAGCGGAGACCATCACTACGATGGACGCCATCAGCGCCATTTTGACAAAGACCACAAAGACGGAGACCACCGCTATGATGGACGCCATCAGCACCGTTTCGACAAAGACGACAGGGACGGAGACCATCACTACGATGGACGCCATCAGCGCCGCTTTGACAAAGACGACAGGGATGGACGCCATCACTACGATGGACGCCGTCATGATAGAAATGGAAGAGGCCCTGTTCCGCGGGTGCCGGAAGACGCACAATTCTAAGGAAGCACTGATTAATTCATAGAGTCTGTTTTTATAAGAATTTTTATGCACTGCTTCGTCATGGGACTCCTTAAATAGCTCGCTATTCGCGTCATCCCATTCCTCGCATTGCATAAAAATTCTAGAATAAAAGCAGACAACGATTTAATCAGCGCTTCCCTAATTTTACCTTTATCATAACCCAATACCCTCTGGCAAAAGAGCAGGATTCCCCTCCTGCTCTTTTTCTGTGCCCCTTTATAAAAACTTTAAAATTAATTAATTGCACCGTCGAAAGAGGCCGATATAATAGTATCAATCCATAGATTTATCCCGTTTCAGCCGGACAAAATCGCCAAACCGTCCCCTTTTCTGTGTTATAATATACATTGGCATACAGCCTGACCTGGAGGATTATTATGATATCAATTGTGACGCCTGTCTATAATGAAGAAGGCAATGTAGTTTACTTCCACGATGAAGTGACGAAAGTCATGAAGGACCTGGGTATGGATTATGAAATCATCTACGTCAATGATGGTTCCCGGGACCGTACGGATGAGCTGATTCATCAGCTGGCAGACCATGACCCCCACGTGCGGGCTCTCACCTTTGCCCGGAACTTCGGGCACCAGATTGCCATTACCTGCGGCATGGACTTTGCCCGGGGAGATGCGGTGATTACCATGGATGGAGACATGCAGCATCCGCCGGCCCTCATTCCCAAACTCATTGAAAAATGGCAGGAAGGCTATGACGTCGTACAGACCATCCGCACCGCCACCGAAGACGCCGGATTTTTGAAGAAGCTCACCTCCGCCGGCTATTATGCGGTGATTAACTCCATTTCCACCACCCGGGTGGTACCGGGAGGCTCCGATTTCCGTCTCATGGACAGGAAGGCCCTGGATACCTTCCTGAAATTTCGGGAACACAGCCGGTTCATCCGCGGCATTGTAGGAGGCCTTGGTTTCAAGCAGGCCGCCATTGAATTTGAAGCGCCCGCCCGTCATGCAGGGGTCTCCAAATTTTCCATGAAGAAAATGCTTCATTTCGCCATGGACGGCATCATCACCAACTCCACCATTCCCCTGCGCATTTCCTTCTACATCGGACTTCTAGCCGCCTTTGCAGGATTCCTGCTGATTCTCCACGTGCTCTACTGCGTCATCACCGGACAGGCCGTCCCCGGCTGGGCCACCATGACTATCCTGATTTCCATCTTCGGAAGCCTCAACCTCATGTGCCTGGGCATCCTGGGCGAATACATAGGCCACGTATTTGAAGAAACAAGGAACCGTCCCCTGTACTGGCTCTCGGACGACACCGCCGCTCACGGGGACAATCCCTATCATCAAACCCACGAACATCGGGGCCAAGACCGATGATTCCCTGATTTCCAATTTCATAAGGCAGAAGGCAGCGGGATTTCCCGCTTCTTTTGAGTGACTGCCTCCTGCCGGGAAGGATATAGTTATGAGTAATACCCCCTTTTTTGAAAGCGAACTTTTTGAAGAGCTGAAGGAAGACCTTACCCAGTCTTCCCGTTTCACCGCCACCTACCGCATTGCGGCTCCGGACTACGAAGAAGCCAAGAAGCTGGCCTTCGGCATCTGCGTAGAACAGACCGTGGAATGCCCCTACGAACTGGTGGAAGGAACCCCCATCGGTGACACCATCGTAGGCCAGATGGAAGACCTGAAAAAGGCTGAACCCGGCGCCTATTACGCCACCATTTCCTATGACCCTGCCGCCGTGGGAAATGAAATGGCAGAGCTTTTGAATATGCTTTTCGGAAATACAAGCCTCCAGCCCGGTATCAAACTCATGTCCTTCGACCTTCCGGAATCCATGTATGACAACTACCCCGGCCCCCGCTTCGGCCGCACGGGACTCCGTGACCTCTGCGGCGTACCCCGGGGCCCCATCCTCATGAGCGCTATCAAACCATTGGGCAGAAGCCCCAAGGAACTGGGCAAAATGGTGTACGACCTGGCCCTGGGCGGCTGCCCCATCATCAAAGATGACCACAGCCTCATGAACCAGGACTACGCGCCCTTTGAAGAAAGGGTGCTCCAGTGCGTCATGGCCCTTGCCGATGCCAAGGAAAAGACAGGAAAAAAGAGCATGTACATCGCCAACTGCACCGCCGACGGTCTCCAGTTCCTGGACCGGGCCTACAAGGCCAAAGAAATCGGTGCCGACGGCATCATGGCAGCCCCTGCCATCACCGGCTTCACCCTGATTCGCGACCTGGCCAGGGATCCGGACTTTAATCTTCCCATCTTCCTCCATCCCTGCTTCTCAGGCCCCCAGGTTCTTTCCAAAGATTCCGGCATTTCCCCCTTCTGCTACTACGGACAGCTCTCCCGCCTCGCCGGCGCTGACGCCGTCATCTTCACCAGCTTCGGCGGCCGCTTCTCCTTCTCCCGGGAAACCTGCACCAGAATCTGCGAAGGCACCAATGAAAAAATGGCCTACCTCCGCTCCATTTTCCCCATTCCCTCCGGCGGCATGAGATGGCAGCTCTTTAAGGACATGTACAAAACCTATGGTCCCGACACCATTTTCCTCGTCGGCGGCGCCCTCCAGACCCAGGGTCCAAACCTCACGGAAAATGTGAAATTCTTCCTACAGAAACTGGAAGAAGCACAGCAGTGAGACAGTGAGACAGTGGGACAGTGGGACAGTGGGACAGTGAAACAGTGAAATGCCCCACTGTCATTTAAAGAAAGCAAGAATAAGAAAAAAGACTGTGAAGAAATGGATGCATTTCCTCACAGTCTTTTTTATGTTATTTTCCGAAATCAGGGTCCTTCAGGATATCCTTGTACATTTCAATGTACTTGTCGGGCCTCCAGTCCGTTCCATCCACAGCGGGGTTATGCTTAAAGGCATAGCGGCTTGCCAGGGACAGGTCCACGGTGGCGGTGAACATTTCAATTTCCGGTGCATCTTCATCGGTGAATTTCCGGCCTGCGTAATAATAGAAGGACCAGGGATGCTTCTGTCCCGGCCCGATGATGGAACTGCCGCCCCAGAAATAATTATCCACGTCCAGACCGCCGATATTGGCAGAAGCAATGTAAATGCCGTTCTGGATGACAGAAGCTTCCAGGGTGGGAGAGCCGAAATAGGGGCCGTGGCACTTGGCCAGGGCGGTGCTGTTAATCAGGAGCCGGCAGCCCTTGGCCACATAATAGCGGGTCAGTTCAGGGAAGGCGTAATTATCATAGCAGATGGCGCAGCCAATGGGACCCCATTCGGAATGGAGGATGAAGGGCTTGTCCCCTCTGGTGGCCCAGTTCGGTTCCGGAGCGGGCAGATGCATTTTATGATAAGCCCCTTCCAGTCCCTTCGGAGAGAAAATGGCCAGACCATTATAGATGATATCCGGATTCTTGTCGTCCCTGATGGGCATGCCGAAAATCACATACATGCCCAGCTTCTTTGTGAGCTCCGCCACCTCCAGAGTGCTCGGCCCCGGCACCGTTTCCGCCAGCTTATACTGCATCTTTTCCTTGAAAGGCTTATCTGCTTCATCGTCGTAGCCGGTGAGGCTCATTTCCGGGAATATGACAATCCGGCTTCCTTTGCGGTAAGCACATTCGATATATTCTTCAATCCGTTTCAGGTTGGATGCCTTATCGCCCCAAACCGGATGAAAAGTGACCACAGAAATCGTACAGATATCCTTCATAGCAAAACCCTCCTTGAAAAAACAAAAAGGTGCCTACAGGGAAAATCCCTATAAGCACCATTGCTTCATGCCTCAAGTATAGTTCGCAGGAAGCATAAAGTCAACATCTGTCTTTTGTTAGGTAAGCCGGATTTCAGGAGGCCATGGTGGTCTTGACCCTTCCTGTTCCCATTTCCTTCTTTTCTTCCTTCACTTCCCATTTCTTCTTATCCACTTCATTCCTCCAGCGGAGCACTGCTGCAATGATAAAGGCCAGGGCCAGCATGGCGGAGAAGAGGTGAAGGGTGGCTGCGTAGCCGCCGGTGTTTTCCTTCATGAAGGCAAGAATGAGGGGACCGGCCACACCGGCCATGCCCCAGGCGGTCAAGATGGAGCCGTGGATGGAGGACAGCTGCTTTACGCCGAAAATGTCGGACAGGTAGGCCGGCATGCAGGAGAAGCCGCCGCCGTAGCAGCTGATGATGAGAAGAACCAGGGCCTGGAAAATGAGGCCTCCTGTGGTAATGGAAAGCTGGTAGAAAGCCCATACTTCCAGGGCAAAGAACACCATGTAGGTAATGCCGCGGCCAATCCAGTCAGAAACGGTGGACCACACGATACGGCCGCCGCCGTTAACGATACCGATAATGCCCACCAGGGAAGCAGCCTCTACCGGTGTCATGCCGATGACTTCCTGGGCCATGGGAGAAGCCACTGCCAGAAGTCCGATGCCGCAGGTAATGTTGGTAAAGAAAATCCACCAGAGAGCAAACCATTTCCAGGTATGCATGGCTTCCTTCCTTGTCATCTGGGGACCTACCACAGTTCTCTTATTCCCCTTGGCAGCTTCCCGGCGAAGCACCTCTTCCAGCATCACAGGAATTTCACCCTTCTTCGGCGGACGGAGATAGGAAGCGGAAAGGGAAATAATCACCGCATAGGCAATGCCCAGGATAAGGAAATTGGCAGTCAAACCATAGGTGTCAGTGAGGAAACGCATGAGCGGTCCTGCCACCAGAGCAGCAAAGCCAAAGCCCATGATAGCCAGGCCTGTGGCAAAGCCCCGGTGTTCAGGGAACCATTTCACCAGAGTGGAAACAGGGGTGATGTACCCGGTGCCAAGGCCGATGCCGCCAATCATACCGTAAAAGATGTAGAGAAGCAGAGCCGAATGGACATGAACCGCCAGCGCCGTGCCCAGAAGGCCGGTGCCGAAGAAGGCCGCCGACACCAGACCGGAGCGGGATGGCCCCATCCGTTCCACCACGCCGCCCAGAAATCCTGCAGACAGTCCCAGAAACAGGATGGCAATAGAAAAGGCCCAGGTCGTTTCCGAAAGGGAAAGACCCATAGCCGCCATGACCGGCTTCGTCAGTACACTCCATGCATACACACTGCCGATGCAGATGTGGATGCCCACAGCTGCCAGGGCAATAAGCCAGCGATTTTTCTTTTTCATGTAAATCCCTCCATAAGCAGTAAGCAATGAAGGGAAACCGGAGACGCAAAGACCGCCTGAGTAGGTTTCCCTGCCCAGACGGTCGGCTGATTCAGAAAATACCGGTTCACGTGGTCAATTCCACATTTCTCCGTCAGTTCCGGTATCTCTTTCTTTTGTGCATACAGGATAGCACGGAAAGAAAAGTATGTCAAGGAAATTCTATATTGCTTAGTGGGATGGTGGGCTGGTAATTCAGTGGGACAGTGGGACAGTGGGACAGTGAGACGGCTGTCAGCTGACCGCTATCCGCCGCCTCTCTTCCCGCCGGACACCGTCATTCGGGGTCGGTCAGCTGACAATAGAAAAGCCTTTTTATGGGCAGGATAAGGGCCAATTTCAGCAGTCGCATTTATACTGGCGCCGAAGGCGCCATACCTCGCCAGCGCAGCGATACTTTATAACTCCCAGAGCGGAGCCCGGAACCCGTCCGGAAGGCGTCAGCCGATTCCGGACAGAACCTTTGGGGCCCAGGGCCAGAGGCCCGGTGGCCCCATCAACCTTCGCCCGCAAAGCGGGCGTCAACCTTCGGGAATACATTTTCCCACCGTCAGGACGCTCAAGGACTTAATCCACCTTCACCAGCCTTGCCCTGAAGGCAATGTCCCTTGATGTATTCATGCTGTCGAAGCGGATGCGGTAGGAATTGTTCTTTTCATCCACCTCTTCAATGGTACCTGCCCCAAAGACCGTGTGGCGCACCCGGTCGCCCGGCTGGAAATGTCCCTTTTCACCGTCATCCTTCAGGTAGGCGCTGGTTCTTTCCACGTAGGCCTTTCCTGCGGTCCAGAGGGATTCATTCACCTCAGGCCGGAAGGAAAGGTACTTCCTGTCTATGTCCAGAATGAAGCGGGAAGGGAAACGGGGCGTACCGTCAAGGTTTGTCCCCTCCGCCTCTGTCAGGTAAAGGCGGTCCTCCGCCCTCGTCATGGCCACGAAGGCAAGGCGCCTTTCTTCTTCCATACCGTTCTTCGTCCTGGTTTTCCGGGAGGGGAAGATGCCCTCATTCATGCCGCAGAGGAAGACCACCGGAAATTCCAGACCCTTGGCGGTGTGCACCGTCATGAGCCGCACGGAATCCTTCTCCGGGCCCCTATCCATATTGGAAAAGAGGGCCGCATGCTCCAGATAGTCGGAAATGGATGTTTCTTCTCCTGCCGACGCTTCGTACTCAAAAATGGACTGCTTCAGCTCCGCCAGGTCGTCCAGCCTTTCCTGGCTCCCTTCGGTGCGGAGCATTTCCTCATAGCCGCTTTCATCCAGAATGGCAGACAGCACTTCCGACACCTGCCTGCCCATGCTGTCTTTCGCAAAATACTCAATGAGCTCTATGAAATCGGCGGCCTTTGTCTTTTTGAAAAGGGGATCCTCCATATTCTGCTTCAGCGCCTCATAGAGGCTCATGTGCCCTTCCTCCGCCTTTTCTGTGAGGAAATCCATGCGGCGCTTCCCTATATTTCTCTTCGGCTTATTCACGATGCGGCGGAAGGCCATGTCATCCTTGAAAGCAATCATGCGGAGATAGCAGAGGGCGTCCTTGATTTCCATGCGGTCGAAAAACTGGGCGCCGCTGTAAATCACATAGGGAATGTCCGCCTTCAGCAGTGCCTCCTCCAGATTCCGGGTGACATAATGGGCCCGGTACAGAATGGCCATGTCCCCGTATTTCCTGCCTTCATCATGGAGCCTTTTGATTTCCAGGGCCACCGCTTTGGCCTCTTCTCCGCCGTTTGCAGCGGGCATGCAGGTCACGGGCTCCCCCTTTTCCTTATGGGAAATGAGATCCTTTCGGATGCGGTTCTCATTCTTGTCGATGAGGGAATTGGCGGCATCCAGGATTTCCGGCGTGGAGCGGTAATTATCATCCATAATGATGGTCTTCACATGAGGGAATTCCCTGTCGAAGTTCAAAAGATAGCGTACATCGGCGCCGCGCCAGGTGTAAATGGTCTGGTCCGGATCTCCCACGATGAAAAGGTTGTTGTGGTAGCCGCAGAGGGCCTTCATGAGCTTGTACTGGAGCGGGTCGATGTCCTGGAATTCGTCAATCATAATGTACTCCAGCCGCTTCTGCCACTTCAGACGGATTTCCTCATTTTCCTCAAAAATAAAAAGGGTGAACTTGATGAGGTCATTGTAGTCCAGGGCAAAGCATTTCTTTTCCTGGTACAGGTAGCCATAGAAAATGATATCCTCCACGGTAAGCGCTTTGTGGTACTTTTCGTAGAGCAGGGACAGGGGCATGGCAATCATGTCTTTGTAATACTCCGGCCGCCACACGCACTTTTTCATTTCAATCATGTCCCGGGCCTTATTAAAGGGCATATCCCGAAGGGTGAGTCCCCGCTCCTCATAAATCATCTGCAGCATGTCATCAATGTCCGAATTGTCGATGACAAGGAAATTTTTCGGATAGGACACCGCATGGCTGTCCTCCTGCAGCACCGACACGCAGAAACCGTGGAACGTATTGATGTACCCCGTATCGTTATCTCCGGTGAGGCTGTGAATGCGCCGCGCCATCTCCCGGGCGGACTTATTCGTAAAAGTGACGCAGAGAATATGCCCCGGCAGAACGCCCAGCTCATTCACCAGGTAGGCAAACCGGTAAGAAAGGGCCCTGGTCTTCCCGGACCCCGCCCCTGCAATAACCCGCACATACCCTTCCGTAGAAGTAACCGCTTCTTTCTGCTTATCATTCAGCTCATTCCATAAAGTATCCATGGCTGCCCTCCGAACTTATATTCTAAGCTTATTATACAATAGGATGGGATAGATGAAAAGGGTTCTATGGGCGGCTTCGCCGCCCGGGTTCAAAGGGTTCAAAGGGTTCAGAGGGTTCAGAGGGTTCAAAGGGTGGTGGTGTCGCCCTAAGGAAGCACTGATTAATTCATAGAGTCTGCTTTTATAAGAATTTTTATGCACTGCTTCGTCATGGGACTCCTTAA
>NZ_UPZP01000002.1 GCF_900538805.1 uncultured Dialister sp. | reverse complement strand
TGCATAGGATACGCAAGTCGGGAAAAGTTGGCCCTTAGTCTGCACATAAAAGGGCCTTCCCATGGCTTTCCCGACCGCCCATGTTCCGAGCAGCACCCATGTATGTGGGAGGGCCAAGGCGCGGACGCCTGATTCATTGGTTGAATTTACCTGGAGACTCCCCTGATAGGCTTTTCTGTTTTTTGCGTGGTGGAAAAGAAATCGGGCAGTAGATATGCTTTTATTAAAAACTGGCACAATGCGGGCCGATGTTGTACAATGAAGCATACGCAGAGGGATGATTTCTAATTTCAAATATAAAGGAGAATTTCATGCACGAAGTTTTGGATTGGGTCTATTCTATTGTGGTGGCCCTGTTTTTGGCCATGTTGATTCATATTTTCCTGTTTGTACCGACGAAGGTGTCCGGGGAGTCCATGTATCCTACGCTGCAGAACGGGGAGTATCTTATCGTTTCCAAAATCAGCCATGTGCTGCGGGAGATGCCGAATTACGGGGATATCGTGATTATCGACAGCCGTACCCACCGGGAGCGGTCCTGGATGGATGATTTGGATGAACCTATGAAGAATTATATTGCCATTTTCAATAAGTCTTCCCAGGGTCATAATGTATGGGTGAAAAGGGTCATCGGCCGGGGCGGCGATAAGCTGGAGTTCAAGAATGGCCATGTGTACCGCAATGGCAGTGAGCTTGATGAGCCCTATATCAATGAGCCCATGGAGTTTTCCATGGATGGTTCCTATACGGTGCCGGCGGGCATGGTATTTGTGATGGGGGATAACCGCAACCACAGCTCTGACAGCCGCTTCATCGGGCCGGTGCCGGTGGACCATGTGCTGGGCAAGGTGGTATTCCGGTTTTGATAAAAAAGCTTCCTGAGAAATCGGGAGGCTTTTTTGTTGGGACACGCGTTTTGGACACGCCCTTCGGGCGTGAGGGTTCAAAGGGTTCGGCCCGCTAAAAGCGGGCTGGTTCAAAAGGTTCAAAGGGTTCTGGTGGGCGTAAATAAGTTTTACCTATAATAATCGCCCCTTTTCTAATTAATGGGGGAGACGTCGCCTTTAGGCGACAGAGGGGGTGCATTTTACACCTTAGAAGGGGCGCCAGTATGACAAAACCTTTACAACCGCCCTGGCGGGCGCGGGAAAAGCTGTCAAAGACGGCTCCTTCCTGCCGAATGGGATTCTTTAGTGAGCTGGTGAGCTATTCAGAGTCAATGTCGGCGGGTACCGAGATTCTTCGCCTGCGGCTCAGAATGACTGTTGGGGCGGGAAGGCAAATCACGTAACGCTGACTTCATACTCATCGCCGAAGGCGATACCTTCCCCTCTGAACCCTCTGAACCTTTTGAACCTTCTGAACCCGGGCCGCTTCGCGGCCCTTTTAATAGGGAAATAAAAAAAATCCTTGACAAATCTCTCTTCATTGTGTATCCTATTACTTGTAACCGATGTCGGGACGTAGCTCAGTTTGGTAGAGCGCTACCTTGGGGTGGTAGAGGTCGCATGTTCGAATCATGTCGTTCCGACCACTTTTTTTATTCTAATACATTCATAAATTTCTATTTGTTGCGCAAAGTGAGGTCTTTTCTTTGAACAGAGTCAAATCGGTGATGCTGCTGACACTGCTCAGCGTGATTCTCATGGCAATCGGCGGTGTAGTCGGCGGCAGGAGTGGTGCTTTCACCATGCTTCTTATTTCATTCGCCATGAATTTCTATACTTACTGGAATTGTGACAAGATGGCTCTTCGGGCATACAATGCCCAGCCGCTTTCGGAGTCCGATGTGCCGGAGCTGTACCAGCTCGTGCGGGAGCTTACGGCAAAGGCCCATATGCCCATGCCCCGTCTTTATGTGATTCCTACGGATGTGCCCAATGCCTTTGCCACTGGCCGGAATGAAAATCATGCGGCTGTGGCTGTGACAGAGGGGATTCTTTCTATGCTGGACAGGGATGAGCTGGCGGGAGTTTTAAGTCATGAGTTGTCACATATCCGCCATCGTGATACACTGATAATGACGCTGGCTGCATCTATTGCTACAGCTATCAGCTACATCGCCAATATTGCCCAGTGGGCTGCCATTTTCGGCGGGGCCCGGGATGAGGAGGGGAGAAGTGCAAATCCCATCGCTCTTCTGGTGACCATCGTGGTGGCGCCGCTGGCGGCATCTCTCATCCAGCTGGCTCTGTCCAGGTCCCGGGAATTCATGGCGGACGCTTCGGGCGCCGAGATTTCCGGCAAGCCTCTGGCTTTGGCCAATGCGCTTCTGAAGCTGGATGCCTATGCCCATCATAAGGTGATGGCTGATGCGAAACCGGCTACCAGCGGGCTTTTCATCATCAACCCGCTGACCGGTGTCGGCGGAATGGCAAATCTGTTTTCAACCCATCCTTCTACAGAGGAGAGGGTGGAAAAGCTGCGTGAAATCGCAGCACAAATGCATTCTTATTAAGGAGGGTCATATTTATGGCTGACATTCAGAAAACTCTGGTACTCGTAAAACCGGACGGTGTGAAGAAACACATCTGCGGCGAAGTGATTTCCCGTTTCGAAAGAAAGGGTCTTTCCATTCACGCAATCAAAATGATTAATGTTCCTGTAGAACTGGCTGAAGAACATTATGCTGAACATAAGGGCAAAGGCTTCTTCAAGGCTCTTATCGATTTCATCACTTCCGGTCCCGTACTGGCCATGGTTATTGAAGGGGAAAATGCTGTAGCAGCAGTCCGTCAGATCAACGGCGCTACCAATCCGCTGGAAGCAGTACCGGGCTCCATCCGCGGCGATTTCGCTACTTCCATCGATGAAAACGTGGTTCACGCTTCTGATGCTCCGGAAACAGCAGCAAGAGAAATTGCTCTCTGGTTCCCGGAATTAAAGAAATAAGGTGATTGTCATGGCAAAGGTATATACACGTACAGGAGATAAAGGACAGACCAGCCTCTATACCAATCAGAGGGTATCCAAGGGCAGTCTTCGAGTTGAAGCTTATGGTACGGTGGATGAAGCCGATTCCGTTCTGGGAATGGCCCGTGCTTTTGCAGCTCATGACAATGTGAAGGAAACGATTTATAAGCTCCAGAAGGAGCTGTGGCTTCTCATGGCCGATGTGGCCAGCCTGGGTCAGGAACCGAACATTACGCCGGAACACGTGACCAACCTGGAACACATCATCGACCAGTATACCGAATCCCTGGCTCCCCTGGACCATTTCCTGGTACCGGGCGCTACCCAGGGCTCCAGCTTCCTGGATGTGGCCAGATCGGTAGTGCGCCGTGCTGAAAGATGCATGTGGCGTCTCTCTGAGGCGGAAGATGTGCATGATGTGGATATCCGCTACCTGAACCGTCTCTCCGACCTCTGCTTCACCCTGGCCCGTTATGAGGCGGAAGTGAAATAATCGTTCCTGATTTTGAAGGAGATATTCAAGGCGTTGAATACCTCCTTCTTTTATTTTATAATTTTTATGCAGGCTTTGTGACACGCCCTTCGGGCGTGAGGGTTCTAAAGATTGACGGGGCCTTCGCCCCGAGGGTTTAAAGGTTTGACACGGCCTTTGGCCGTGAGGGTTCTGGTGGGCGCCCTTCAGAAAGAGGGGGCGCCAGTTTAGATAAAACAGCTTGAGTTGGCTAGTGTACTAGTGGGTTGGAAGGCAAATCCCGTAACGTCTCTTGCGCCCCCTTGAGGGGGAGAGGGCCACATAGTGGCGCGGGGGTGTAGGAGGGGACATGGAGAAATGATACTTAATGTGGCCGTGACCGCTGAAGGCGGCATATATACTGCTGTGAGGCGGCGATACCACAACCCCCCGGGCCCAAGGCCCTTAAACTTAAGAATCCTTGTGCACGAAGGGCACATCAGACTTTAGAACCTTTCGCGTCCTTCGGGCGCTAATTATACACAGGAGGTCATCATGGAATTACTGGCACCGGCAGGATCGCCGGAACATTTGAGAGCAGCCCTGGACGCCGGGGCGGATGCGGTTTATCTGGGCGGCAAACTTTTCAGCGCCCGCCGGTTTGCCGGGAATTTTTCCAATGAGGAACTGGAGGAAGCGGTGCGGGAGGCCCATCTTCACGGTGCTTCGGTGTATGTGACGCTGAATACGCTCATCGGCGATGTGGAGATGAAGGATTTAAAGGGGTACCTTTCCTTTTTAAATACCATTCATCTTGATGGGCTTCTGGTGCAGGATCTGGGGGTGGCACGGCTGGCCCGTGAGCTGGCGCCGTCCATTCCTCTCCATGCGTCCACCCAGATGACCATTTCAAACCTGGACGGCGCCCTTTTCATGAAGTCCCTGGGGTTCCAGCGGGTTGTGCTGTCCCGGGAGCTGTCTCTTTCGGAAATTAAAGAAATCGTGGACAAGTCGGGCGTGGAAATCGAGGTTTTCGTTCACGGTGCGCTCTGTGTGTGCTATTCGGGGCAGTGCCTCATGAGCTCCTTTATGGGCGGCCGCAGCGGGAATCGGGGCGCCTGCGCCCAGCCCTGCCGCATGCCCTACCATCTGACCGATGAAAAGGGCCGGGTGCTGAATCATGGGGGGAATTATATTTTAAGTTTGAAGGATATGCTTGGCATTGAGAGGATTCCCGATTTCCTTTCTGCCGGTGTATCGTCCCTGAAGGTAGAGGGGCGCATGAAGAGCGTGGAGTATGTGTATAACACCGTATCCGCCTACCGCCGGGCCATTGATGCAGCGGAGCAGGGAAGGAAGGCGGATACGGCGCCTCTGGTGGAGACCCTGAAGGAGGAGTTTAATCGGGGCTATGCCTCTTCCTATCTGGATGACCATATCGGCAGGCACATGATGACAGCCCTCTCGCCGGGCAATCACGGCGTGGATGCGGGAAATGTGGAATCCTTGAAGGCTGGGTCCTTCCGTTTCCATGGCAGGGGAGACCTTTCCCGCTCCGTGGGCGTATCCTATGAAACGGACCATCACACCATGTCCTTTGTGCCGGTGAAGGATGTAAGAAAGGAGCAGGGCGGCAGTTTCTCCGTCCGCTTCAGCGAAAGGCCGAAGGAGGGCGGTGCGGTGTACTTTGTGGTGAAAGGGGAGAAGCGTTCCACCGCCATGAAGGATTTGAAGGGAAAGATTCCTATTTCCTTTACCTTTGAAGCGGCGCCGGGGGCGCCCCTCTCCCTTACGGTAAAAGACAGCGATGGCCATGAGGTAAGCCTTCAGTCGGACTATGTGGCGGAGAAGGCCAATTCCCGGGTCACTGCGGAAGAGGAGATAGAAAAGCAGCTGGGCCGTCTTGGAAATACCTGGTTCATACTGGCTTCTGCATCCATCAGGAATGAGGGCTGCATGGTGCCGAAGAGCCTTCTGAACCATATGCGGCAGGAGGCGGTGGAAAAATTGACGGTCCTCCGGGAGAAGGACCATGAAATGGAAATCCCAAAGCAGGGAAAAATGATATTTAGTCCCCTGGTTTCCAAACCTTTCTCTGCAGGTGGACCGCACGTGGTGCTGCGTACCGTTTCCACAAAGCAGGTGGAGGAAGGGCTTTCCCTGGGGGTGACCCATTTCATTTTCGGCGGAGAAACCTATGACCATTCCCACGTGTCGGAAGAGGAATATAAAAAGGCCCTTTCCCTGGTAAAGGAAAAAGGCGGTACCATCACCTTTGCCCTGCCCAGGGTGGTGCGTGAAAAGAACAGGGACAAGGAAGACCGGCTTCTCATGAAGCTGGCAGAGTTTTCTCCCGATGCCATGCTGGCGGAGTACCCCGGCGTGCTCAGGGTGTGGCAGGAGAAGGGAATTTCCATACCCCTTCTGGCAGGCACCTCCTTTAACCTCTTCAACGGGGAAGCGGTGAAGGAAATCGAAGGCTTTGGCATGAAGGGCGCCCTGGTGTCGGAGGAAGCCACCATACCCCAGATCCGGGATATGGTGAAGGCAGCATCCATTCCCCTTTCCGCCCTGGTATACGGGCGCACGGAAATGATGGTTTCCGAATACTGCGTCATCAACAGCGTCCTGGGGGATAAAGATAAGAACCACTGCCCCGGATACTGCAGGAATGGGTCCTATTTCCTGGAAGACGAAAAGGGAGGAAAGTTCCCGGTAAAAACCGACGAATGGTGCCATATGCATATTTTAAATTCCCATGTACTGGATATGGCACCCTATTTGAATGAATTAAAGCGCACCGGCCTTTTGGGTTTCGTGCTGGATATGAGAGCGGAGAAAGACGCAGCCCCGGTGATTTCCGAATACATGGATATTCTCGGCGGCGTGAGAAAGGCACCGGCTCCTTCTTCCCAAAAGGAGAGGGAAGTCACCCGGGGCCACTTCTTCAGAGGAGTTTTATAAATGGAAAAAGATATACTGGAAATACTTGAATTTGATAAAATCAGGGACATGCTGGCTAAACTGGCGCCGTCGGTGCTGTCGAAGGAACGGGCCCTCCATCTTACTCCCTCCTACGTGCCGGAGGTGGTGGAAAAGAGCCTTCAGGAGACCGACGAGGCATCGGTGCTTCTGGAAAAGGAAATCACTACGCCCCTGGGGGAAACCCATGATATCCTGGGCATCCTGAAAAAAGCGGAAAAGGGGAGCATCCTCACGGCCCGGGAATTTCTGGACCTGGCCAATTCCCTGGATACCTACAAGAAAATGCACCACTACTTTGAAGGGGAGCGGCACCTGCAGTATCCGGCGCTGGAAGAAGTTTCCTCCCTCATGGTGCCCCAGGACAGTCTGATTTCCCGCATTTTTCAGGTCTTTGACGAACACGGCGAAGTGAAGGACCAGGCATCTTTGAAACTCTACCGCATCCGTACCCAGAAGGAAACGGTGAAATCAAGAATCCGTCGTTCTTTCCAGCACATCCTTCAGGACAAAGACATGGCGCCTTATCTGCAGGATGCCATCATTACCCAGCGTAACGGACGCTACGTGGTGCCGGTGAAGGAAGAGTACCGCTACAAATTCAGCGGCATCGTCCACGACCGTTCCTCCACGGGCCAGACCCTTTTCATGGAGCCCATGGTATCGGTGGAGCTGAATAACGACCTGGCGGAAATGACGGCGGCGGAAAAACAGGAAATCCAGGAAATCCTGCAGAATCTCACCGATGAAGTGAAGAAAACGGTGGAGGTAACGGAAAACAACTGCCGCCTGGCTACGGATATGGAATTCATCTTCGCCAGAGCCAGACTTGCCCTTTCCATGAAAGCCGTGAAGGCCCGCCGCTCCGACGGGGTGCTGGACCTTCGGAAAGCCCGGCATCCCCTGATCCCGGCGGACCAGGTGGTGCCTGTTTCCATGACCCTGGGAAAGACTTTTCGCATCCTCGTTATCACCGGCTCCAACGCCGGCGGCAAAACCATTGCCATTAAGACCGCCGGTCTTCTTTCCCTCATGAATCAGTCCGGCCTCTTCATTCCGGCAGAAGAGGGCTCCATGCTGCCGGTGTATGACCACATTTACGCCATCATCGGCGATGAACAGAGCATCCAGGACAACCTGTCCACCTTCTCCAGCTACATTACCCAGCTTGTTTCCTTCCTGCCCTCGGCAGGGAGAAATGATCTGGTACTGCTGGATGAACTGGGCTCCGGTACAGACCCGGTGGAAGGGGCGGCCCTGGCCCAGTCGGTTACGGAATATATCCAGATGAAAGGGGCTCCCTCCATCATTACCTCCCATTTCAGTGAAATGAAGAAACTGGCCTATGAAACAAAGGGCATTGAAAACGCCTTCGTGGAATTCGACGAAAAGACACTGGCCCCTACCTACCGCTTAATCATCGGTGTGGCGGGCAACAGCAACGCCTTCAACATCTGCCGCCGATTCGGCATGCCCGACGTCATCCTGGGCCGCGCCATCCAGCTTAAAAACGAATCTCCCCTCCACAATATGGAAGAAGTCATGGAAAGGCTGAACCGGCAGAGCCGGGACCTGAATAAAGAAAGGGAAGAAGTGGACAGAACTCTTTCCCAGGCGGAAGAACTGAAAAACTCCCTGGAAGACGCCAGAAACGAATTTTACCGGCGGAAAGACTCTATCCTGGAAAAGGCCAGGGAAGAAGCGGAAACCATGAAACGGGACCTTCGGGTACAATCCGAAACCATTATCAAAGACCTGAAGAAAAACGCCGCCGCCCTGGACAAGAACAAACTGGGTGACAAGATTTCCGAAGTGAGAGGCCGAATCGACGGCCTCTCAGTACCGGGAAGGGAAAACAGAAGAGAAAAACTGCCTGAAGACCAGATTAAAAAAGGCAGCTACGTCTACATTGACACCATCGACAGTGAAGGCACCATCGTTTCTGTCAACCGCAGCCAAGTCTCCGTCCAGTGCGGCCTCATCCAGGTTAAAGTTACCCCGGACCACCTCTTCAAGGCTAAAAAGCCGAAGAAACAGGAAAAAATCCTGCCCTACGCCCGCAAAAAGACTATGACCCGCTCCGTGACCCAGGTGCATACGGAACTCAACATTATAGGAAAAACAGTGGATGAAGCTATCCCCGAAGTAGACCGCTTCCTGAACGACTGCTTCATGGCCGGCATCTCCCCGGTCCGCATTATCCACGGCAAAGGTACCGGCAGCCTTAGAAGAGGCGTGCAGGACTACCTTCGAACCCTGAACTTCGTCAAGGAATTTAAAATTGCCGACCCCAACAATGGAGGAGCCGGCGCCACGGAAGTGTATTTCTGAGTGGACACGCCCTTTGGGACACGCCCTTTCGGGCGTGAGGGTTCAAAGGGTTCAAAAGGTTCAGAAGGTTCAAAGGGTGGTTGTGGGCGGCTTCGCCGCCGGCTAAAAAACATACAACCGCCCTGCGGACGTGAGGGTTCAAAGGGGGACCGCCGCAGGCGGTCAATCATCGTAATGCAGCTTTTGCTGATAAACCCAAAGGTATCAAGCCGAACTCAGCCAGCAGCTGATTGCTAACTGCTATCATCTCTACGCCAGTCCCGTAACGCTGGCTATAAAACTTCATCGCCGAAGGCGATACCTTCCCCTCTGAACCCGGGGCCGCTGCACGGCCCCTTCTTATACAATTTCACACTAATTTCATATAAAAACTTGACCAAAAGTGCTGAGGGCGATATAGTTAAATATAGTGGATAAATATGTGGAATTACAGGAGATATTATGTTTAACTTACCCGATAAATATGTTGAAATTGATGGATTCAGGATTCCCGCAGACAAGGCGGAGGAGTACAAACGCATCCGGGACAGGATGATCAAAGAGGCGGAGAAGTTTTTCCGCACCTTCTGCGAAGTGGTGAAGCGGGAGAAGCTGGTGGACCTTTTGGGAGAAGGCATTGTGGGCTATTCTTCCACAGGGGAAATGCTGGCCAGGATTTCACTGGATCCCTTTGAATTATCTGCCATGAACGTGGCTCTGCAGCGTAAGAAGATTAAGGAATACATGCTGGCTACCAATGGCTATGATGACGATGATTACAAGCAGCTTTTGAAAGAGTTTGACGAAAGAAAAGCCGAAAGAAAAGCGCAGCGTAAAGCACAAAAACAATAATAACAGGAAGGACTGTTAGCCAATGATTCAGCTAGTTGTAGACAGTACGGCTGCCGTTCCGAAGGATTTCCTGGAGCAGCACCCAAATGTTCATGTGATTCCTCTTTTTATTTCGGTGAACGGGGAATATGTGCCGGAAAATGAAGCCACCATTGAACAGGTGATTGATTATTCCGAAAGCACAAAGAAGGCGGTTCCCACCAGCCAGCCCAGCACCGGCGATTTCTTAAAAATGTTCGAGTCCCTCCCCAAGGAGGACCCGGTCATTGTCATCTGCATTACCTCCGGCGTCAGCGGTACCTATAACGGTGCCGTTCTTGCCGCGCGCCAGTCGGGCAGGAAGGACATTACCGTCATCAATTCCCGCACCACCGCCATCGGCATGATGGAAGTCCTGGAGGATGCCATGGATTTCATTGACCAGGGGCTTTCCTTTGAGGAAATCAGCAAAGGCCTTCAGGAGTCCGCTTCCCTGATGCGGACCACCTTTACCGTGCCAACCCTGGATTATCTCCGCCGCGGCGGCCGGGTAGGCAAGGCGGCCGGGCTCATCGGCAGCATCCTGAAAATCAAGCCGGTCATTTATTTGAATGACAGCAATGAGGTGGATGTGCTTGCCAAGGTGCGCACCGAGAAGAAAGCGGCTGCTGCCATGATTGATTATCTCCACAAAAATTCACCCTGCAAACGCATCGGCATCGTCCATATCGAAAACGAAGAAGGAGGCAGGGCGCTCATGGCCAGGGTCCAGGAGGAATATCCGGACATTGAGGTCACCCTTTCCACCGGTACACCTGTTTTGGCATCTTATCTGGGACCGGGATTGACGGGAATTATCTTTGAAAGTGCCAAATGATGGGGGAAATGAATAATGTATAATACAATAGATGGGATTTGTTTCAAAAACATGCTTACAGGAGCCTACCAGCTCTTCCAGCAGAAATATGAAATTATCAACCAGCTCAATGTGTTCCCTGTGCCCGATGGGGATACGGGAAATAACATGCTGAACACACTGAAATCCATGTACAGCATGATTGCAGAGGAAAAGGCAGAACAGCCCGTGGGTATCCTGGCCGAAAAGGCGGCTGCCGGCGCCATCATGGGAGCCAGAGGCAATTCCGGCGTCATCCTTTCCCAGATTATCCACGGCATCAGCCGGGGACTCCACGGAAAGAAAACCGCTTCCTGCGGCCAGATGAGCAAGGCCTTCCAGTATGGCATCCTCTATGCCTACCGGGCCGTCACCAAGCCGGTGGAAGGCACCATCCTTTCCGTTGCACGGGGCATCGCCAAGGGTACCAGGGAAGTCATCCGCACAGAAACGGATTTCAGCAAAATCTTAGAAGCCTCCATCCGCTGCGGCAATGAAGCCCTGGCCAAAACGCCGGAGCAGCTGCAGATTCTGAAGGACGCCAACGTGGTAGATGCCGGCGGACAGGGTCTCATTTTCTTCCTCATGGGCTGCCTGAACGGTCTTACCGGCAAGGTGGAGGAAGTCAAAGTGGACGTAAAGCCCGTCATCAGCCGTCTGGAAGCCAAGGGCGAATCCTTCTCCATCGAATATCCCTACTGTACCGAATTCATCATCAGCCCCTGCAAGGTCAAGGCGAAGGACGTAAGAAAGAAACTGTCCTCCTGGGGCGAATCCATGATTGTGGCAGAAGGCGATAACCTGGTAAAAGTCCACATTCACGCCCAGCGTCCCGGCCACGTGCTGGATATGGCAGCCGACTGGGGCACCCTCCACGATATCAAGTGCGACAACATGGTGGACCAGTTCCACAAGAACAAGGAAAAACAGCAGAAAATGGTGAAAAAGCCTCTGGGCATCCTCACCGTGGTTTCCGGCGACGGCTGGACCGAACTCTTCAGGAAACTGGGGGCCGATGTCGTATCCGGCGGTCAGTCCATGAACCCCTCTGTTCAGGAATTAAACAGCGGCATGGACAACGGGCAGTATGAAAAATACATCATCCTCCCCAACAACAAAAACATTATCCTGGCAGCCCAGCAGCTCCAGAAAATGCTGGGTGAAAAAGTCCACATCGTTCCCTCCACCAATCCCATGGAAGGGCTGGCAGCAGCCATGGCTTTCTCCGAAGACAACAGCCTGGAAGAAAACCTGGAAGCCATGAACGAAAGAATGGGCGACATTACCACCGCCATGATTACCACTGCCGTCAGAGACAGCGTGGTCGGCGAAGCCATCATCCACAAGGATGATTTCATGGGTATCATGAAAAATCACGAAGTCATTGCGGAAAAGGACTTCACCAAATGCTTCCTTAACGTGCTCTCCCAGATTATCACGGAAGACACGGAAATCGTCACCATCTACTCCGGAAAAGACCTCTCCGAAGAAGACTGCCTTAAGGAAATCGACAAGGCGGAGAAGAAGTACCCTGACGTTACCTTCGAAACATATCAGGGCGGACAGCCCCTGTATCCCATGTTCATTTCAGCAGAATAAGAGCAAAAAAACGTCCCTGCGGGGGCGTTTTTGCGTGTTCGAATCGTGAACGGGATGAAGAAGCCCTGACTTTTCCTGTCATCCTGAACGCAGTGAAGGATCTCGGTACACGTCGATGGTGAAGCAAATGTCGATAAATACAAGTCGGCTGGGCATCTGTATTCCCGAAGGGGCCTGCGCCTTCAGCGCAGGGGCAAAGGCTTTGGTGGGCGTAAATAAGGGTTACCGTAAACAATCTCCATTTTGTTAATGGGGTGGCAAGCAAACCCGAGTCACACCAGCGAACTGGATTCGTAAATGAAATTCGATAACGATTATATCCCGGCTATCAAAAAAGCGCCCGGTTGGGCGCTTTTTTTATTTCTTATCCTTCGTTTCTGCACCGTCTGCAGGGCTTGGATAGAAGTACATAATGCGATCCGGCTGGAAATATTCGCTGGCCAGCCGTTTGGCCAGAATAGGCGTCATGGCCTGTTCAAAGTCCACAATTTCCAAAGGCGAAAGGGTGGTATCTTCCACCAATACGATGATGACCGGATTTACTTCCGGCGCATTTTCCGGTACTTCGCTCCGGTCCAGCGGAATGCTGAAAATTAGACGGACAGTGGCTACATACTGTTCCTTGTAATTGAAAATTGTGCCCCGGTACGTGTTTTCCCAAAGGGTACGCATAAGATCGATTCGGTATAAATCCTGGTTCTGCTGTTCTTCTGCCATGTAATAACCTCCTGGAGAGCGGAATGCTCTGTATGATAGTTTTATTGTATCGCATAATAAGGAAGATGGAAAGGGGGATATGACACGCCCTTCGGGCGTGAGGGTTGACGGCCCTTCGGGCCGAAGGTTCTTATGGTTCTTAAGTTTGACAGCGGCTTTGCCGCTGAGGGTGGTGGTGGGCGGCTGCACCGAAAACTAAAAACAACCATTTCAGGCGTGAGGAAAAACGCTTCCACTTGCCCGCTTCGCGGGACTTCTCCTAAAGGGAAGCGTGTCACTGGATTCTTAGTCGCCCAAGGGCTCCCTACAGCACGGCTATCACGGACTCACTGGATTCTCAGGTCGCTGCCGCTCCCCTACGAATCCAGCTCCTTTGCCACCCTTTAGGGGCCACCCGCTGGCCGGGCTTTAAGGTGTTCGCTTTGTGTGCAGGCTATGCTTAAATAAGAGCCCGGCTCAGAAGTATTGCTGGCTTCTGCCTTCCTGGGGAAGGGGCTCTGGCACTCCGTCACGCAGCACTGGAGACATAAAGCAAGTACCGTAACGCTGACTTTATACTCATCGCCGCCAAAGGCGGCGATACCTTCCCCTCTGAACCCTCTGAACCCTCTGAACCCTCTGAACCCTTTGAACCCTTTGAACCCTCTGAACCCTCTGAACCCTCTGAACCCTTTGAACCCTTTGAACCCTTTGAATCTTTCGACCATAGGCCGGTCAATCTTAAGAATCTTTTGCGGCCTTTGGGCGCAGATGGTACAATATAAAAGTACTATGCATATTTTATGAGGAGGTATTTCATATGAAAAAGGGAAAATTATTTGGCATCGGTGTGGGGCCGGGGGACTCCAAACTGCTTACGGTGAAGGCTGTGGAAGCTATTCAGGCGGCTGATATGATTATCACCCCGAAGACGGAAAAGAAGGAAGGGTCTGTGGCTTTTAACATTGCCAAACCCTATATTTCCGAAAAGACCGCTATCCTTCCCATGGTGTTCCAGATGAATACGGACATGGGCGCTGTGGAGAAGCAGTGGGAGGAGAACCGGAAAATCATTGCGGAAAAGCTGGATGAAGGGAAAAATCTGGTGTTCCTTACGCTGGGAGACCCCATGCTTTACAGCACCTACATGTACATTTTTAATGAATTCAAGGATTCTCCTGATTATGAAGTGGAAACCATTCCCGGTATTCCTGCATTCCTTGGCATTGCGTCCTACATCGGCCTTCCGGTGACGGAATGGGAGGAAAATGTGCTCATCATTCCGGCTACGGCGGACCATGAAAAGTTTGACAGGGCCCTTGCCGCTTCCGACAATGCGGTGATTATGAAGGTATACAAGAGCTTTGCCTTTGTGCAGGAGGAACTCAGGAAACACCATATGATTAAACGGTCCGTCATGGTTTCCCGTGCCGGGCTGCCCGATGAAATCGTGATTCGTGACATTGACAGCCTGCCTGCCGATTATAAGCCCAACTATCTCAGCACCATTATTGCCAAGAGAGATAAATAAATGGCAGCGTTTGACCGTCCCCGGGTGGTCATTGCGGGGACAAACAGCGGAGTGGGAAAAACCACCATTGTCACCGGCCTTCTTGCCTATTTCCACTCCAAAGGCCTCAAGGCCCAGCCTTTCAAAGTGGGGCCGGATTACATTGACCCCGGCTTCCATGAAAAGGCAGCCGGGAGACCTTCCTACAATCTGGATACCTGGATGACGCCGGCGGATCATTTGGTTTCCAATTTCTCCTACCTTTCAAAGGATGCGGATATTTCCATCATTGAAGGGGTCATGGGCCTTTACGACGGCGGCGCAGAAGGGGTTTCTTCCTCCGCCGACATTGCCAAAAGACTTAAGGCACCGGTGATTCTTGTGCTGGACTGCAAGTCCGTGGGCTACAGCATTGCCGCCACGGCCCTGGGTTTCCGTGAATATGACAGAGATACCCACATTGCCGGTGTCATCCTGAACCGTCTGGGCTCCGACCGTCATGAAGCCATGGTGCGGGACGTGATGGAAAAAATCCACATGCCCGTCATCGGTGCTTACCACCGGGACGACGGACTTAAAACGCCGGAGCGGCATCTGGGACTGACGCCGGTAACGGAAATCGAAACGGCGGACCTTATCCGTCATATGGGAGAAGATGCAGGACGCTGGGTGGATACGGAGAAACTCCTTGCCATTGCGAAAAGCGCGCCGTCTCTTACGGTGGAAGAGGACAGGGAGGAAAGGAAGAAGGTTCCCGTCCGCATTGGCGTAGCCAGGGACGAAGCTTTTTCCTTCTACTATCCCGCCAGCCTCCACGCTTTGGAAAAAATGGGGGCGGAGCTGGTGGATTTCAGCCCTCTGAGGGACAGCGTGATTCCTGATGTGGACGGTCTCATCTTCGGCGGCGGTTTCCCGGAAATGTTCCTCCATGAGCTGGAAAATAATCTGTCCATGAAAGAATCCATCCGACAAGCAGCTTCATCGGGCATGCCTATTTATGCCGAATGCGGCGGCCTCATGTATCTCTGCCGGAAAATCCAGGGCTTTGACGGCGATGCCTATGAAATGGCAGGCCTGGTGCCGGGGGTATGCGAAATGCAGAAAAAGCTGCAGCGGGTGGGCTACGTCACAGGAAAAGCCCTCCGGAAGAGCATTATCGCCGACGAAGGAGACATCCTGAAGGGCCACGAATTCCACTTTTCCACTCTGGCCTGCGAAGACGATTTCCCCTGGGCCTATGACCTGAAGGGAACCAGACAGAAAGAAGGCCATCTGGAAGGATTTGCCCGGGATAACGTGCTGGCCAGCTACCTTCACCTGTCTTTTGAAGGAAATCCAAAGGCAGCGGATAAATTCCTGGCTTCCTGTGCGGCGTACAAAAAGAGATATTTTTTATTCATGGAAGGAAATTTCTGATTTCCTTCCATGATTTATTCCTGTCAAGGAAAGGAAGAACATATGGAACAAAAAGGATTGGTTCTTATCAATACGGGGACCGGCAAGGGAAAAACAACGGCGGCCCTTGGAACTGCTGTCCGCGCCTGGGGCGACGGCCAGAGAGTTCTCATCCTCCAGTTCATCAAGGGCGCCTGGAAATACGGAGAACTGAAGGCCATTGAGACCCTGGGAAAGGCGGAAGGACGTATCGAAATCCGCCCCATGGGCGACGGTTTCGTATTCCACAATAAAAAGGACCCGGAAAACGAAGAACGACTGGCGGAAAAGAAAGAACTGGCCCGCAAAGCCTGGGATATGGTAAAAAAAGAAGTCATGAGTGATACATGGGACCTGGTGGTACTTGACGAGGTCAACTACGCCATCCATTTCGGCATGCTGGAAACCGATGAAGTGGCAAAGCTGGTACAGGAAAGACCGCCAAGGCTCAACATGATTCTCACCGGCCGCTACGCGCCGGAAGAACTCATCCAACTGGCCGACACGGTTACGGAAATGACCCTCATAAAGCACGCCTTCCAGAAGGGCATCCGGGCAAGGAAGGGAATAGAGTTCTGAAGGACACGCCCTTATGGACACGCCCTTTCGGGCGTGAGGGTTCAGAGGGTTCAAAAAGGTGCATAGGGTTCAGAGGGGGTGGTGGGCGGCTTCGCCGCCGGTTTTTTGAAAACTTTTACAACCGCCCTGCGGGAGAGGAAAAGCCACCAAAGGCAGTCAGGGAAGCGATGAATCCAAAGGTAAAAGCCGAACTCAACTAACTGCTGATTGCTAACTGCTGTGGGCTCTACGTCAATCCCGTAACGCTCACTATAAACTGCCGCTGAGGGCCACCGCAGCCCTCAGCCCTGAAAGGGCTGCCAAACTTAAGAATTCTCCGGCCCGGAAGGCCGGTTAATTTTAAGAACCTTTTTTCTTTGAACCCTCTGAACCGTTGGAATCCGGAACCGCCCCGCAGCTCCCTGACAGCCCCAATTTCAACAATCTTCTTTACATAAATGGGCGGGCATGATAAAATTTTCTAAGTTGTAGATATATTGATTACTCAGTAAATGAGGGATGTAAATGGCACTTTATGTTAAGAAGTTCGGTGGAAGTTCGGTGGCTACACCGGAAAAAATGCTGAATATTGCGAACCGCGTTCTTCGTGACCGGAAGCCGGGGGATAAGATTGTGATTGTGGTGTCTGCCATGGGCGATACCACCGATGATCTTCTGGATCTGGCATCCCAGGTTTCTTCCGTGAACCATGGCAGGGAGATGGATATGCTCCTGGCTACGGGAGAACAGATGTCCATTGCCCTGATGGCCATGACCTTCAGGAAGCTGGGAGTTCCGGCCATTTCCCTGACCGGGCCCCAGGCGGGCATTATTGCCGGCGGAGCTTACGGTAAAGCACGCATTGACGATGTGAAGCCGGAAAGGGTACTTCGGGAGCTGGAAGAAGGCAAGATTGTCATTGTAGCCGGATTCCAGGGGATTATGCCCAACGGTGACGTGGCCACCCTTGGCCGCGGCGGCTCCGATGCTACGGCAGTGGCACTGGCCGGCGCCATGCATGCGGATATGTGTGAAATCTTTACCGATGTGGACGGCATTTATTCTGCCGATCCCCGTCATGTGAAGGGCTGCATCAAGATGAAGGAAATCACCAATACGGAAATGCTGGAAATGGCAAGGCTGGGGGCCGGAGTCATGCAGCCCCGCAGTGTGGAGCTGGGCATGAAGTATCATATTCCCATTCATGTACGGTCTACATTTACCGATGAAGAAGGCACCATTATTCGGGAGGTATGCACAATGGAAGGAAAAAATGAATCAGTAAGAGGCGTGGCGCAGGATGCCCATGCTGCAAGGATTGCCGTGCTGGGACTTAGAAATATTCCCGGTGTGGCGTACATGGTTTTCTCCGCACTGGCTGAAGACAATATTACGGTGGACATGATTGTCCAGAGCGTGAGAAATTCCAACGATGACAAAACCGATATTATTTTCACCATTGAAGATACAGACCTGCCTGATGCAAAACGGGTGCTGGAAAAGATGAGGGACGAAGGAAAGCTGGAAGAGGTCATTTATGACGATGACACCGCCAAGGTTTCCGTAGTCGGTGCCGGCATGCTCGGTACTCCCGGCGTGGCTGCCCGCATGTTCGGCGCCCTGGGAAGAGCCGGTGTGAACATTGATATTGTGAGCACCTCTGAAATCAGTATTTCCTGTCTCATTTTAAGAAAAGATCTGGACAAGGCAGTGCAGGCCATTCATGATGAATTTTTCCCTGCTGCCAAATCTGAATAATTTACATCTTTTTTAACAGAAAAAGCACAGGTATGCGCCTGCGCTTTTTCGTACGTTCTGGAGGTTTTTATATGAAATGGAAAATAGGCGATATGGTTCACGGTTTTCGCGTGAACTCCATGTCTCATATTGAAGAAGTGAATTCCGATGCCTATCTGATGGAGCACGTGAAGAGCGGCGCCCGTCTCATGTATCTGGATAATGATGATGATAACAAGGTATTTTATATCTGCTTCCGTACCACCCCGGACAATTCCAAGGGAACACCCCATATCATGGAACATTCCACCCTCTGCGGCTCCCGGAAATATCCGCTGAAGGAACCTTTTGTGGAACTGGCCAAGGGGTCTCTCAACACATTCCTTAATGCCATTACCTGGCCGGACAAGACCATGTATCCCATTGCCAGCCGGAATGATGTGGATTTCCACAATCTCATGGATGTGTATCTGGATGCCGTTTTCTATCCCAACTGCCTGAAGAATCCCCAGATTCTCATGCAGGAAGGCTGGCATTACGAACTGGAAAACAAGGATGCCCCCCTTACGTACAACGGCGTGGTATACAATGAAATGAAGGGCGCCCTGTCCTCTCCGGAAGCCATTATGGAAGACCGGGCCATGGAAAAACTTTTCCCCGATACCACTTATGGTGTGGAATCCGGCGGGGATCCGGAAGTGATTCCCACCCTTTCTTTCCGTGAATTTACGGAATTCCATCGTCGTTTCTACCACCCCTCCAACAGCTATATTTACCTCTACGGTGATATGGATATTGAAAAGACCTTGGATTATCTGGACCGGGAATATCTTTCGGCCTTTGATAGAAGAAATGTGGATTCCATGGTCAAGACCCAGGCTCCTTTCAGCAAAAGGGTATCCCTCACAGCGCCCTACGGCATTGCGGAGAATGAAGGCACCGAAGGCAAGGCTATCCATGCCCTCTACACCGCATTCAATGACCACATGTCCACCATGGACTCACTGGCATTCCGCATCCTGAACTATGTGCTCATCGATATGGACGGCGCTCCCCTGAAGCAGGCGGTGTTGGATGCCGGACTTGGCAGCGACCTTTCCGGTTCCTACGGAGACAGCTACAAGCAGCCTGTCTGGATTGTGGAAGCCACGGGCTCTGAAGTGGATAAGCAGGCTGCTTTTGCGGATGTGGTGGACAGCACTCTTCGTTCCATTGCCCTTAAGGGAATAGACAAGGATATGCTGGAAGCAGCTTTGAACCGCACCGAATTCACTGCCCGGGAAAATGACTACCAGGGCAGACCCAAGGGCCTTTTCTACGGCGTCCGTGCCATGGATATGTGGCTTTACGACAGGAATCCCATGGATGCGCTCCGTTACATTGATGATATGAACAGGCTCCGGGAGAATCTGAAGACCAACTATTTCGAAAATCTCCTGCTCCGCTATGTGATTAAGAACCCTCACCAGGTGCTCATTACCATGAAGCCGGAAAAGGGGCTCACCGAAAAGATGAACCGGGAAACTGCGGAAAAGCTGGCATCCTTCAAGAGCAGCCTTTCCGACGAACAGCTGGATAAAATCATGGCTTCCACCAAAGCGCTGAAGGAAAGACAGGCCTCCGGCGAAACGGAGGAAGCGCTGAAAACCATTCCTCTCCTTTCCAGAAAAGACCTGAAGCGTCCGGTGGAAGAAGAGGTGCTGGAAAAAGAAAGCGTATCCGGCGTGGACCATTTCCATTTCCAGGTTCATACCAATGGAATTACCTACGTGAACTTCTATTTCACCCTGGGAAATCTGAAGGAAGAGGACATTCCCTATGCCATCCTCCTTTCCTCCCTGCTTAGAAGCCTTTCCACAACAAAGCACAGCTATACCGAACTGGCCCGTCTGTCCAACGCTTATACCGGGGGCATGAGTTTTGCCCTGAACGGCTACGGGAAGGTGAACGATACTTCCTCCTATCTGCCGGCCCTGACAATCCGTGCCAAGGCGCTGACCTCCAAGACGGACAAGCTCATGGATCTTCTGGGAGAAGTGATTAACCATACCCTTTTCACAGATACCAAGAGGCTGAAGGAACTGATTCTCCAGGAAAAATCGGAATGGGATATGAGCGCCTTTTCCAGAGGCCATACCCTGGTCATGACAAGACTGACTTCCTATTTCTCCAAAGGCGGCGAATTTGCTGAACAGTCCGGCCTTTCCTACTACTATTTCCTGGCGGATCTGGTGAAGCATTTTGATGAAAATAAAGATGCCCTGGAAGAAAAACTGGCCGCCATTTCCAAAAAGATTTTCACAAGAAGTGGTCTTTTCTTTGAAACCATAGGGGAGGAAGAGGAAAAGAAGGCGGTTCTTGCAAATCTTCCTCTTGTGCTGGATGACATGGAAGAAGGGGAGAAAGCAGAACCCCATGTATACAGCTTCCCGCCGGAAAGCAGGAATGAAGCCTTCCTTACCTCCGGCAAGGTGCAGTACGTAGCCAAGGGAGGCAATTTCAAGAGCCATGGCTTTGCATACACCGGCGCCCTCCGTGTCATGGAAACCATTCTCCGCTACGAATACCTGTGGAAGAAAATCCGCGTCCTCGGCGGTGCCTACGGCGCCTTCACCCAGTTCCTCCGGGACGGCACGGCAATCCTCTGCTCCTATCGGGACCCGAATCTTTCCGAAACCATCAAAGCCTATGAAGAACTGCCGACATACCTGGAAAACCTTACCCTGTCGGACCGTGAAATGACCAAGTACGTCATTGGCACCATGGCAGCCGATGAAATCCAGCTCACCCCTTCCATGAAGGGCGAAAGGGCCATGGTTCACTATCTTTCCGGCAATACCAGGGAATCCCGTATGAAGATTCGGGATGAAATCATCAACTGCCAGGTAGAGGATATCCGTAAACTGGCATCTCTGGTGGACAGCGTCATGAAGGACCCCTACATCTGCGTCATGGGCAGTGAAGATAAGATTCAGAAGGATAAGGACCTCTTCGATGCCGTCAGGTCCCTGCCCAACTGATGAACATCCGCACCCGTTTCGCCCCCAGTCCCACCGGCCGTATGCATCTGGGAAATCTGTGGATTGCTTTTCTGAACTGGCTCTGGACAAGACAGCGGGGCGGGAAAATCGTTCTCCGCATGGAAGATATTGACCGGGAACGCTGCCGAAGGGAATATGAAGAGGGCATACTGGAAGACCTGTCCTGGATGGGTCTTGACTTCGATGAAGGCCCTGAAGGCACCTATTCCTATGGCTCCGCCGTGCAGAGCAGACGCTATGATATCTATGGCACTCTTCTTTCTGATATGGAAAAGAAAGGTTATATCTATCCCTGCTACTGCAGCCGAAGTCGTATCCACCAGGTCCTCTCTGCACCCCATGAAGGAGAGGATCGCCCTGTGTATGATGGGCACTGCCGGAATCTGACTGCTGAAGAGAGACAGGCCATGACCAAACAGCCCTGCTGGAGGGTGCGCATGGAAGAAAGCACAGTTTCCTTCATCGACCTTTTCTATGGCACCATGACCAGAACACTGAAGGCCGGCGCCGATGATTTCGTAGTCCGGCGGGCCGACGGCCTGGTGGCCTACCAGCTGGCTGTATCCATCGATGATGGGGACATGGGAATAACCCATGTGTTTCGAGGAAATGACCTGCTGGACTCTGCGCCCTATCAGGCCTGGCTCATAGATAAGCTGGGATATCATGTACCCACCTACGGTCATCTGCCACTCCTGGTGGATACAAAGGGAATTCGCCTATCCAAGCGGCAGCAGGGAATCACTATCAGAGAGCTTAGGAACCGTGGTTACAGGAAGGAAGATCTTATCGGTCTTCTTCTATACCTGGCCGGAGGACTTCCTGAACCCAAACCGGTATCTCTGAGAGAAGCGCTGGAGGATTTTCCTTTTGAGAAACTGCCCGCTTTAAAAAAGAAACACATCATCCTTCCGGTGTCATAAATCATAAAAACGCTCCTTTTCAGGGGCGTTTTTTCTTTTATCTGCCATGGATTATCTATGCCCATCCTGCATGGGATGGGCGGCGATTTCATCAGTGATTCCCCGGAGAATACCATCGCTCTATGAGACCTGCGGCAGGAACGTTTCTCTTTTTTATCTTTTTCCCTTCCCACCAATCCCCACCAAAGTGGGAATTTTTTATATGGTGGGAAATGCCTGACCACAGGAATAGGAGGATTTCAAAGCCGTTTCCTTTCTGCACTATATTTGATTTTATCAGTAAACATCGGATTTTTTGCGATTTTCCACCGCCTCTTTTCCCGTTACCAAACAAACTTTTTTCGTTGTAAGAAAGTGGTGATATGTGGTAGAATGTGGGTAAATGTGGAGGAGGTGGAAGAAATATGTTCATGAATGAGTATTCTCATACCATTGACAGCAAGGGACGTATGATTCTTCCAGCCAAATTCAGGGAGGAGCTGGGAAACAGTTTTGTACTGGCTCCCGGTCTTGATACCTGTCTCTGCATATACCCCAAGGAAAGATGGGACACGCTGATTGCCAAACTGCAGAAGCTTCCTTTCACCAATCACAAGGTGAGAAAGATTATGCGCCATCTTATCGGCAGGGGAACTGAAATGGAATGTGACAGGCAGGGGAGAATTCTGATCCCCCAGCATCTCCGCGCCTTTGCTCAGCTGAAAAAGGACGCCGTCATTGTGGGCACCGGTTCTATCATTGAAATCTGGGATCCGGTGCTTCTTGATGCCGATGAAAATGGGGATGAGTCCATGGCAGATATTGCAGATTCTCTGGATCTGCCGCTGAATTTTGATTTGTAAGGGGAGGGTTTCATGGAATTTCGTCATACCACCGTACTTCTTCATGAAATGATTGATTCTGTGCTGACTGACCCTCATGGCATTTATGTGGACTGCACTCTGGGCGGCGGCGGCCATTCCCTGGCTTTATCGGAAAAGCTGGAAAAGGATGCCATTTTAATCGGGGTGGACCAGGACCAGGAGGCCATTGATGCAGCGTCGGAAAGGCTGAAGGCTGCAGCCTGCCGCCATCTTTTTGTGCGTGATAATTTTTCCCATATTTCTTCCATCCTTGATTCTCTTGGCATAGACAAGGTGGACGGTTTTATCTTCGACCTGGGCGTTTCTTCCCATCAGCTGGATGATGGGGAGCGGGGATTTTCCTATATGAACAACGGGAAGCTGGATATGCGTATGGACCAGCGGAATCCATTGACCGCCTATGAAATCGTGAATACCTATGAAGAAGAGGAACTGACCCGCATTATCCGGGAGTATGGGGAAGAACGGTGGGCAAAGCGGATTGCCAAATTCATTGTTGATTTCCGAAAGGATAAACCCATCGAAACTACCGATGACCTGGTGGGGGTTATCAAGGCGGCTATTCCGGCCCACGCCAGAAGGAACGGTCCCCATCCGGCAAAGCGGACATTCCAGGCCATTCGCATTGAGGTGAATAATGAGCTTGGCATCCTGAAGGACACCATGGAGGCCTGTGTGAACCACCTGAAGGTGGGAGGACGGCTGGGTGTCATTACCTTCCAGTCACTGGAGGATCGGATTATCAAAAATACTTTCCGTGAAATGGAAAGGGACTGCATCTGTCCGCCGGATCTGCCGGTGTGTATGTGCCACCACCACAGGACGGTGAAGGGGCTGGGAAAGGCCATTAAGCCCTCTGAAAAAGAAGTAGAAGAAAATCCACGGGCAAGGAGTGCGGTGCTTCGGGTGGTTGAAAGAGTATAGGAAACAGTTCCCGCTGATTTGGATTGAATTAAGGAAGCGCGGATTCCATAACTGTATCGGATCTTATGGGTCTTTACCGTGTGCTTCCTGCATGGGGAGAGATGTTACATGATATCGCAGAATGTACAAATGATGGATTATATGGCTTCTATACCTCAGGGAATTGCTGTTCCCCGGGAAAGGGAGAGGGAAGAATCCTCATCCCGCAGTTTATTTCATAATGTGATTCTGGGGATTATCATGATTCTTATGCCTTTCCTGGCAAGCACCATTTTGAATGGCATCAATGTACAGGCGGAGTATCATATGCAGCAGGTACGTGCGGAAGTGATGAGTCTGGAAAAGGAAAACTCCGTACTGAAGCTTGAAGTATCAAGGCTGAATGCACCGGTGCGCATACAGAAGCTGGCGGAAACGAAGCTGGGTATGCGTCTTCCTGTACGTAATGTGTATGGCGGCGTGGAAACGGCAAAGGCGAAAGCGGCAGGTGCAGTTTCCACTTCGGTGAATAAGGCAGTCCGGTAATCACTGAGGAGGATATACCAACTCATTTGTGAAATGGAATCGGCGCAGGCTGCCGCTCGGGAAGCGCCGACTGCGTAAAAATTGAATTAAAATTATAAAATCAGCGGCCTTTTTTTAAGGCCGCTATTGTGCTTCCAGGGGATTTAAGCTATCATAAATAATGACGCTTAATTGAAAATTATGCAGAGGTGATTCATTTGAAAACATTATCAGAAATGATTCGTATGACCCCGGTGGATAAGGTACTTGGATCTGCGAATGTTGAAATTAAAGATGTAACAGCTGATTCCCGCAAGGTGGTGAAAGGCGGTTTATTTATCTGCCTTTCCGGTGCCCATGTGGATGGACATGACTTTGTTAATGCAGCTGTAGAAAAGGGAGCTGCTGCCATTGTAGCTTCCAGGGACATAGACGTACCGTCTTCTGTTACCGTGGTGTATGTCAAAGATACCCGGAAGGCCATGGAAGATATGGTACCCTTTTTCTTTGATTATCCCACAAGAAAAATGCGCATGATTGCGTTGACTGGCACTAACGGAAAGACCACCACCACCCATGTGGCAGCCCATATCCTCCACCATGCCGGCCATAAAACCGGTGTTATCGGTACTATCCATGCCCTCATCGGCGATAAGGAAATTCCCACCCACAATACCACGCCCGATGTCATCGACCTTGACCGTATCCTGGCCCGGATGGCAGAGGAAAAGGTGGAGTACGTTTGCATGGAGGTTTCCTCCCATTCCCTGGTTCTTGGACGAGTGGCAGGCTGTGAATTCGACGATGCCGTATTCACCAACCTGACGGAAGACCATCTGGATTTCCATAAAACCATGGATAATTATGTGAAGGCCAAAGCCATCCTTTTCCATATGGTATCGGCTAAAGGGCAGACAAAGAAGGGAAAGTCCGCCTGGGTAAATATGGACGATCCCTATGCCCATGTCATGGAAGAAGGAGTGGATGACAGAACCATCTGCGGCCTTTACACCTACAGTATGATTCATCCGGAAGCGGATCTCTATGCCCATGATATCCGTTTCACCGGGAAATCATCTTCCTTCAAAGTGATCTATAAGGGCAGGGATTATGATTTTGAAACAAGACTGGCAGGACGGTTTAATGTGTACAATACCCTTGGCGCCGTGGGAGCCTGCCTTTCCGAAGGAGTTCCTATGGAAACCATTGTGGAAGGGATGAAAGACTTTAAGAGTGTGCCCGGCCGCTTTGAACTGATTGATGAAGGGCAGCCTTTTACGGTGGTAGTAGACTATGCCCACACACCGGACGGACTGGAAAAGATTCTGACCACGGCAGAAGAAATTACAAAAGGTCGGATTATCGTGGTCTTTGGCTGCGGCGGCGACAGGGACAGGATGAAGCGTCCCATTATGGGCCGTATTGCTGCCAGAAACGCCGATATTGCCCTGGTTACCAGTGACAACCCACGCACGGAAGATCCCGCTTCCATTGTGAAGGAAGTGGCCGCCGGCGTGGAGGAAGTGAAGAAAGAAAAGCCTTCCCTTTCCTATGAAGTCATTGTAGACAGAAGGAGCGCCATCCGCCGGGCCATTGAATTGGCCAAGCCGGGAGATATTGTGCTCATTGCAGGCAAGGGTCATGAAAATTACCAGATTCTAAAGGATAAAACCATTCATTTTGATGACAGGGAAGAAGCTCGCAGTGCACTGAAACTGAAGGAGAAATAAAATGGCATCATTTACACTGGAGGAAATCGAAAAGGCCACAGGAGCTTCCCTTCTCCATCGGGGAGAAGCTGCCTTTGTGGAAGGAGTGAGCACCGACACACGCACCATTTCAACGGGAGAGCTTTTCATTGCCCTCATCGGAGAAAATTTCAACGGCCATGAATTCCTGAAAAGGGCAGTCCTTTCAGGGGCATCGGCTGTTATGATTTCCGACGCTTCCTACGGGGAAGGCCTGGATCCCCGGGTTTCTGTTTTTGTGGTGAAAGATACGAAGAAGGGGCTGGAGGACCTGGCCCATTTCCACAGGATGCGCTTCCATGTGCCGGTCATCGGTGTTACCGGCTCCAACGGCAAAACCACTACCAAGGACATGATTACATCCATTCTTCGCACCCGTTTCCGGGTCACCGCTACGGAGAAGAATTTCAATAATGAAATCGGCCTATCCATGACCCTTCTTTCCATGACCGCCGCCACGGAGGTGTGCGTGGTGGAAATGGGCATGCGGGGCTTTGGACAGATTGCAGAACTCTGCCGTATTGCTTCTCCCACCATGGGGGTGGTGACCAATGTTGGCACATCCCACATCGGCATCCTGGGAAGCCAGGACAACATTGCCAAAGCGAAGAAGGAGCTTATTGACGCTCTTCCTGCTGGCGGCACGGCTATCCTGAACGGCGACGATGAAAGGGTAAGCGCCATGGGCCATGATTTTGAAGGCCGGGTCATCCGCTACGGCCTGAACGGCCGGTATACGGTGCGGGGCAGCGATGTCCGCTATGAAGAGGAAGATACCCGCTATATATGCACCTGCTTTGATGAAGCCTTCAAGGTGAAACTTCACCTTCTTGGCATCCATAATGTGTACGATGCCCTGGCTGCTACGGCGGCAGCCCGGGTGCTTGGCGTGGATACGGGAAAAATCCAGAAGGCCCTGGGAGATTTCCGTCCTGCCGGCCAGCGCCAGTCCGTGGAAATCATAGGAGGCATCACTATTCTGGATGATTCCTACAACGCCAATCCCCTGTCCATGGAAATGGCCTTCCGCTCCGCAAAGCAGATTGGTGGAAGCCATTATTTCCTGGTGCTTGGCGACATGGGAGAACTGGGCCGTTTTGAAGAAAAGCTGCATTATGAAACGGGCCTGAAGGCAGGAGAAATCGGATTTGACGGTCTCATTACTGTGGGGCCCCTTTCCCGCTTCCTGGCCAAAGGGGCAGAGCAGGGGGGAATGAAGAATGTAGTTACCTGCGATACCTGTGAAGAAGCGGCGGAAAAGCTGATGAAAATGGCAGGCCCCGGGGATGTGGTCCTTGTGAAAGGGTCCCATTACATGCATATGGAAACGATTCCTGCCATTTTGAGGGGAGCTAAGGAATAGGATGGAAAGTAATTATTTGATTTATCTGGCGGAATCGGCAGTGCTTACTGTGATTCTTGGATTTTTTGCCATTCCGCTTTTGAAAAAGTTAAAGGCCCGCCAGTCTATCAGGGAAGAGGGGCCCAAGTCTCACCGTATTAAAAACGGCACCCCCACCATGGGTGGGCTTTTCATGCTCCTTGCGGCGGTGCTGGTGGTTGTTTTCAATAAAATGATTGACCCTGCGGTGCTGTGGCTCCTGTTTTTAACGCTGGGCCATGGTTTTCTGGGATTCCTTGATGATTTCATCAAGGCAGAAAAGAAAAGAAATCTGGGCCTTACGGCTAAGCAGAAAATGCTGGGCCAGATTATTTTGGCCGTGCTTTTCTGCTGGGGCGTGGTAGATACCCTTCATCTGCCCTATTCCATAGCCATTCCTTTTACACAGATTGATATTTCCATCGGTCTTCTGTACTATCCCTTCGTGGTTCTTGTCATTGTAGGGGCATCCAATGCGGTGAACCTTACCGACGGTCTGGACGGTCTGGCTTCGGGCTGCTGTGTCATTGCTTTTTCCGCCTATGCGGTGTACTGCTATATGACCGGTTTCAATGACCTGGGATATTACATCATTATCCTGGCCGGCGCCTGCATCGGGTTCCTGTTCTTCAACTACCATCCGGCCAAAATATTCATGGGGGATACTGGCTCCCTGGCCCTGGGCGGTGCCATTGCCGGCATTTCCGTTATGACCAGAACGGAGCTTCTTCTCATTTTCCTGGGTATGATTTTTGTGCTGGAAGCGCTTTCCGTCATAATCCAGGTGGCATCTTTCCAGCTTACCGGAAAAAGGGTATTCAAAATGAGCCCGCTTCACCATCATTTCGAGCTCTCCGGCTGGAGCGAGGTCCATGTGGTATGGGCTTTCTGGATTTTCGAAGGATTTGCAGCCTGCCTGAGCCTTCTTCTGGCTATTCGGGCTTTATAACTTTCATACAAGGGCTGAGCCAGGCCTCGATTCCTGATGTCTCAGCCCGGTTCCGCGGGAGGTAAATTATGAAAAGTGTATTGATTCTTGGCGCCGGCATCAGCGGACTAGGAGCTGCCCATGTCCTTTTACGCCACAATGTGAAAGTACTGATTTCCGATTTAAAGGATTCCATTCGTGATAAAAAAGAAAAGGATGCATTAACCGAGCTGGGCGCATCTTTCCGTTTCGGACCCCAATCCGTGGATCTTCTGGATGGAGTGGATACGGTGGTGGTATCTCCGGTTATCCCAAGGGAGAATCCCATTGTGGCGGAAGCTTTCAGCCGTCACATCGATGTTATCAGTGAAGTGGAACTGGCCTACCGGGTCACAAAAGCGCCGATCCTTGCCATTACAGGCACCAACGGCAAAACTACAACCACCACCCTTTTGGGCAGCATGGTGAGCAGAAGCGGCAAACCCTTCGCCCTGGCCGGAAATCTTGGGATATCCCTCAGCCGGGAAGCGGAGCTTGTGCCTGCAGACGGCGTCATTGCAGCAGAAGTTTCCAGTTTCCAGCTGGAATTTATTAAAACATTCAAACCGAAAGCTGCGGTCATTTTAAATATTACGCCGGACCACCTGGAACGGCACCACACCATGGAAGCCTATGTGGCTGCGAAGGCCCGGATTTTTGAGAATATGGACGGTTCCGACTGCCTTCTTTTGAATGATGATGATTCCTATACGCCTTTCCTGAAAAAGAAGGCGGACACCCATACCCAGGTATGTCTTCTTTCCACCTCCCACGAAGTGGAAGAAGGAGCCTTTCTTGACGGAGATACGCTGGTCCTTCGGAGAAAGGGAAAGGAAATCCGTCTCTGCTCTGTGAAGGAACTGAAGCTGAAGGGAATGCAGAACTATGAAGATGCCCTGGCAGCCTCTTTCCTTGCCTATGAAGGAGGCGTGCCGGTGGAAGTCATTGTTTCCGCACTGAAGGATTTCTCCTCTCTTCCCAACCGCATTGAATATGTAAGGACTCTCCGGGATGTGGAGTACTATAATGATTCCAAGGCCACTAATACGGACGCTGCCATCAAGGGCATGAGCGCCTTCAACAAACAGGTTATCCTCATTGCCGGCGGCTATGATAAAGGAACGCCCTTGGAAGATTTCATGAAGGAAGTTAAAAAGCACACGAAGCATCTCATCCTCCTGGGGGCCGCGGCAGATCGTTTTGAAAAAGCGGCCAGGGAGGCAGGAGTAACTTCTATTTATCGCGTCTCTTCCATGAAGGAAGCGGTGGAGAAAGGAAAAGAACTGGCCCGGCCCGGAGATATCGTCATCCTTTCGCCGGCCTGCTCTTCCTTCGACATGTACCATAATATGGAAGAACGGGGCATGGATTTCAAACGTATTGTTAAAAGTCTTACCTGATGGGAGCAGTCATGAAACGAGTTATACTATCCGGCGGCGGCACGGGCGGTCATATTTATCCCGCCATCACCATTGCCAGGGAGCTGTCAAAACTGGATGATGTGGAATTTCTTTTCGTAGGCACTCCGAACGGCATGGAATCAAGAATCATTCCGAAGGAAGGCTTCAAGTTTGCATCCATTCCTGCCTATGGGCTGAAACGGTCCTTTACGCCCAAAAATCTGGCCATACTCATGAAGACGGCAGGAAGCCTTTTCAAAGCACGGTCCATTCTGAAGCATTTCCATCCCGATGTGGTTATCGGGACCGGTGGATACGTATGCGGCCCTATCCTTATGGCTGCCGCCCTGTCCCATATCCCCACCCTCATTCAGGAACAGAATGTGATTCCCGGCATTACCAATAAGATTCTTTCCCATGTGGTGGATACCATTGCCCTTGGCTATGAGGAGGCAAAGGTTCGTTTCCCAAGGCCTGAAAAATGCGTGTATACCGGAAATCCTATCCGCCCCGATATTATTGAGGCAAAGAGGGAAGAATCCCGCAGGGAGCTTGGCATTGCACCGGATACATTCATGGTTTTGATTACCGGAGGCAGCAGGGGTGCCCGTTCCATCAATACAGCCATGGAAGGGGTTCACCGTCACTTTAAAAATGATGACCATCTCTGCCTTTATCATGTTACGGGGACCCTGGAATATGATAAAATAATAGAAAAAGTCCATGCGGACAAAGAGGGCAGGGTAGGAAAAGCAGGAAGGATTATCAAGTACGAGTACAATATGCCAAGGGCCCTGGCAGCGGCGGATCTGATTATCTGCCGCGCCGGCGCCGTAAGCCTTGCCGAATTGGCGGCAAGGGGCCTCCCGGCCATCCTGATTCCCTATCCCTATGCGGCGGAAGACCATCAGACATTCAATGCCCGGGTCTTTGTAGCTGCCGGTGCTGCTAAGATGATTGTGGATAAGTACCTCACTGATAAAGAACTGATTCAGGATATTACCTATCTGAAGGAAACGCCTTCTACCCTGCGGACCATGTCCGATGCCTCCGCCGGGCTTGGCAGAATTCATGCCGGCAGGGACATTGCCCGTCTGGCCCTCGAACTGGCTGAAAAAGGGAGCAAATGAGATGAATCTTAACGAATATACAAATTTTCATTTTATCGGTATCGGCGGCATGGGGATGCGTGCCCTGGCTGAAATCCTTCTGGAAAAGGGATATTCCGTTTCCGGTTCCGACATGGCCGATTCCCCCATGCTTGCAGATTTCAGGAAAAGGGGCGCCTCCATTTACATCGGCCATGACGCTTCCCATGTGAAGGGGGAAGGGTGCGTAGTGATTTCCTCCGCCATTTCCAAAGACAATCCGGAGCTTCTGGAAGCCGAAAAGAAGGGGATTCCCGTTTTCCATCGTTCCGACGTGCTGGCGGCCCTCCTTGTGGCAGGAAAAGGCATCTCCGTAGCCGGTGCTCATGGAAAATCCACGACCTCCGGCATGCTGGGACAGATTTTTTATGAAGCCCGCATGGACCCCACCATTGTTCTGGGAGCAGCGGCGGATTACATTCATGGGAACTCCATCTGCGGCAAAGGGGACTATGTCATTGCCGAAGCCGATGAAAGCGACGGTTCCTTTTTGAAATTTAGAAACTACATTACCGTGGTGACCAATATTGAAGATGACCACCTGGACCACTACGGAAGCGTGGAAAATATTCGAAAGGCCTTTGGAGAATTCGTCAACCATATTTCCTACGATGATGGTGCCGCCTTCCTCTGCCTTGACAGTGAAGGGGTGCGGGCCATTCTTCCTTCCATCCATAAGAAGGTCATTACCTTTGGACTGGATGAAAAGGCGGACATACGGGCTGTAAACCCAAGATACGAAAACCGCTTCCTCTGCTATGAAGCAGTAAGTGGCGGAAAGGTGCTGGGCACGGTCCGTCTCCAGGTGCCGGGACTCCACAATGTACGGGATTCCCTGGGCGCCCTGTCGGCCTCTTTGTACTGCGGGATTCCCTTTGAAAAAGCGGCTGAAGCCATTTCCCATTTCCATGGGGTGAAGCGCCGCTTTGAAACAAAATTCAGAAATGATGACCTTTGGATTGTGGACGACTATGCCCACCATCCCACGGAAATCAAGGCAACTTTGAAGGCGGCCAGGGAGACTGGAGACCATCGCATTATTTGTGCCTTCCAGCCTCACCGTTATTCCCGTACCAAACTTTTGAAGGATGAATTCGCCGAAGCCTTCGATGATGCCGATATTCTTTTCTTCACCGACATTTATGCGGCCAGCGAAGAAAAGATTCCCGGTGTGGACGGCCATCTGATTCCGGATGCCGTAAAGGCGCGTCTTCCCCATAAGGACATCCGCTATGTGGAGAAGGTGGGGGATGTGGCTGATGCCCTTTATGATTCCATCCGTCCCGGCGATATGGTGATTACCATGGGTGCCGGAAGTATTACCGGCGTAAGTGAAAAATTGATTGCATTATTGAAAGAAAAGGGAATGCCAAGTGATAAGTAAAGAAACAAAAGTAGTCGTTCTTATGGGCGGCCCATCTACGGAAGCGGAAGTTTCCAGAAATACAGGTACCGCCATTGCCGAGGCGCTGGCATCCATCGGCTATCATGTGATTCCCATGGAATATGATCCCCACCATGTGGTGGAAAAGCTGAAGGAAGCGGGAGCAGAAGTGGTGTTTATCGCCCTTCACGGAAAGTACGGAGAAGACGGCACTATCCAGAGCGTTCTGGAACTGGCCAGGATTCCCTATACCGGCTCCGGCGTCACTTCCTCTGCCATTACCATGGATAAAATCATGAGCAGCCACCTATTCAAGCAGGCAGGACTGCCCATGGCCCATTCCCATCCCTATTTTTTGAAAGACGGGAAGGACAAGGTTATTTCCGGCATTCTTTCTGAATTTTCCTTTCCGGTGGTGCTGAAACCGGCCTGCGAAGGTTCCACCATCGGCATTGAAATCGTAAAGAAAGTGGAAGATCTGCCGGCAGCGGTGGATAGGGTTTTCAAAGTGGAAGGACGCATTCTGGCGGAAGATTATCTGGCAGGCGGCGAATTTACGGTTTCCGTCATTGACGGCAAAGCTCTTCCTGTCATTCAGATCTGCCCCCATTCGGGACAGTATGATTACCATTCCAAATATACCAAGGGAGCTACGGACTACATCGTGCCCGCTCCCATTCCTGATAAGCTGGCCCTCTCCATGAGCCGTATCGCCGAAAAGGGCTACCGTATCTGCGAATGCAGCGGTGCGGTGCGCTTTGATTTCAAAACAGACAAAGACGGCAATCCATTCGTACTGGAAGCCAATTCCATTCCCGGTATGACTGCTACCAGTCTTGTACCCAAGGCTGCTGCTGCAAAGGGAATTTCCTTCCCGAGACTCTGTGAAATGATACTGATGGAAGCTGGCCTTGATAAAGTCTGACAGGTCGTAGCTATGGATAATTTTAAAAGTTTTAATGATTTTCTGAAGGAGCAGCATGGGCAGGTGAGCCCGCCGGCAGAAGAGCCGCCGATACAAAAAACGGAGACCCCTCCTGCACCTCCGGAAAAGAAGAAACTCAGGGAAAGTCCAAGGCGGCCCCGCCTCAAGGGAAAGGCCTATGCAGCCGGAGGTCTTGGCGTTCTTGCGGTGATTGGGCTGTCCCTTTTCTTTCTTCCCATTCCTCTGGGGTACATAGACCTTCAGGGGACGGAAGTACTGACTACGGATGATGTGATTTTTGAAGGACAGATTCGCCAGCCTGTGAATGTGCTGCAGGTCAGCTCTTCCAATCTGGAAGAACGGCTTTCCAAAGATATACGGGTGGCTTCCGTGTCCGTGAGCCGCCGTTTTCCCTTCGTCCTTGAAGTCAATGTGACTGACCGTATTCCCCTGGCCATTGTGCAGGATGAATTCGGCTACGTGTTTCTCGACAAGGACGGGGTGGTCATGGATTCTGCCCAGTCCATCAAAAAGGTGAATGTACCGCTCATTACGGGAAAAAGGCTGGGGAATATGCTTCTTGGTGATTCGGCGGCCGGCGGTGAGCTGGATCCGGCCCTGGATTTCCTGAACCATCTGTCTCCTGAGGGGCTTCGGGTATTTTCTGAAATCAATATCGGAAATCCTGATGACATCAAGGCCTATACCAGGGACGGCATTACGGTGAAGCTTGGCAGCGGCACAGACATGGCCGGCCAGGCCCGCCTGGCGGAAAATATGGTGGGCGATGTAAAGGCGAGAGGGCTTTCCGTGGAATATCTGGACGCCAATTTAGCCTCGCCTTTTATAAAGCTGAAAAAATAAATAAAATTCTTTCTTATTCCATTGATAACTGTAGCGAACTTGTGCAAAGTATTGTACAATGTAAGATATGATTGATAAGAAGATGACTGCCAAAATGAATAATGAAAAAATAAGTCAATCTCATGACGCAGAGGATCCTAAAGGAGGAGCGAACATGGAACAGTCTGAAATTGCTAAAATTAAAGTCATTGGTGTAGGCGGCGGCGGAAATAACGCAGTCAACCGCATGATTGATGAAGAAGTGAAGGGCGTTGAATTCATCGCTGTAAATACAGAACTGCAGGTACTGAACAAGTCTGAAGCAGAAACCAAAATCCAGATTGGTGAAAAGCTGACCAAGGGCCTTGGCGCCGGTGCTAAACCGGAAGTGGGGGAACAGGCGGCTGAAGAATCCAGAGAAGACCTGACAAAAGCATTAACCGGCGCAGACATGGTATTCGTTACGGCCGGCATGGGCGGCGGTACCGGCACCGGTGCGGCTCCTGTAGCAGCACAGTGTGCTCGTGAACTGGGCGCACTGACCATTGCCGTTGTTACCAAACCTTTCAGCTTTGAAGGCAAAGTAAGAGCCAAGAATGCGGCAGAAGGCATTGAAAGACTGAAGCAGAATGTGGACGCCATTCTTGTGGTTCCAAACGACAAACTGATGAGCATTATTGATAAGAAAACTTCCATTAAGGACGCTTTCAAGACAGCCGATGATGTTCTTCGTCAGGGAATCCAGGGTATTTCCGACCTGATTACCGTACCGGGCATTATCAACCTGGATTTTGCTGACGTAAGAACCATTATGAGCGATCAGGGCGACGCCCTCATGGGTATCGGCATCGGCACCGGCGACAACCGTGCCAGCGATGCAGCTACCATGGCCATCAACAGCCCGCTTCTTGAAAGAAGCATTGAAGGTGCAAAAGGCATCATCATCAATATTACCGGCAACGAAGACCTGGGCCTCTTTGAAATCAACGAAGCTTCCCAGATTATTACAGAAGCTGCCGATCCCGATGCAAACATCATCTGGGGCACGTCTGTAGACCCGGATTTGGATAATGATACAGTGAAGATTACCGTGATTGCCACCGGATTCGGCGACAAGAAGAAATCTCCTGCTCCTGCCGGCGGCAACCGCTTCAGCAATGCCGTACGTCCGGCAACCGGCATCGCGGTTCCTGAATTTCTGAGAAAGTAATAACTTCTGCAAAGGAGCTTTACTTCTTACAGTCCCGGGCTGGATTGATGCATGTATATGGCAGAGGAGAGGTCCGCCAATGGGACAGCCGATTTCACAGAAAGCCACACCGCAGCTGCAGTGTGGCTTTTTCTTCCGATTTGGGAAAGCGGATGCTTCTTTAAAGCGGTATTCCTCCTTCCCTGTTTCCATCCTGCCAAGGAGAAAAATTATGAAATGTCCATATTGCAGCAGTCCCGATACAAAGGTAACAGACTCCAGAGACACCGATGACGGTGCTTCCATCCGCCGCCGGCGTCAGTGCCTTTCCTGTGGACGGCGCTTTACCACCTATGAAACGGTAGAGCAGGTTCCTATCCGTGTCATTAAGAAAAACGGCAGCCGTGAACTTTTTGACCGCAGCAAGCTGAGAAGCGGACTCATCCGCGCCTGCGAAAAGAGGAATATTTCCTCCGCCCAGATTGAAGATATTGTGAACCGGGTGGAAAAGAAAATCCGCAATGAACTGAAGCAGGAAGTGTCTTCCGTAGAAATAGGCAATCTGGTAATGAATGAACTCAAAAATCTTGACCAGGTGGCCTATGTCCGTTTCGCTTCGGTGTACCGGGAATTCAAGGACATCGGAAGCTTTATGAGTGAACTGGAAACGCTCATGAAAAATCATAAAGAAAAGGTGTATTCCGTTTCTCCGGAAAAGGAGGATAAGAATGAACATTGAAACCATAGAATCCATATTCAACGACCATGAAAAGGTGCTCCAAAAGAGCAGGGCCCTTTTCCCCGTCATTCTTGATATGGCGGAAATCTGCAGGAAGGCTCTTTCTGAGGGACATAAAATCCTCATCTGTGGCAATGGCGGCAGCGCTGCCGATGCACAGCATATAGCGGCAGAGTTCGTAGGCCGTTTTCATAATGAAAGGATATCCCTTCCTTCCATTGCCCTTACCACCGATACATCCATCCTGACGGCGGTGGCCAACGATTACAACTACGATTCCGTCTTTGCCAGACAGGTTGAGGGACTGGGAAACAAAGGAGATGTGCTCTGGGGTATTTCCACCAGCGGAAACAGCAGGAATGTGAATGAAGCGCTGAAAATGGCTCGTGAAAAAGAACTTGTTACCATAGGTTCCACCGGAAAAACGGGAGGGGCCATGGTGTCCCTCTGTGACAGTGTGCTGGTGGTGCCAGATGATGTGACTGCCAGAATTCAGGAAATCCACATGCTTGCGGCCCATATTATCTGTCAGCTCATTGATGATCTGGACTGGAAACGATGAAGAAAAAGGCTGTTTTTTTCGACCGGGATGGCGTGCTTAATGAGGATGACGGCTACGTCCATTCCATGGACAAGCTCCGTTGGGTGGAAGGCGCCAGGGAAGCGGCAGCCCGCCTTACAAAGGAAGGCTGGCTCCTTTTCGTGGTGACCAACCAGAGCGGCGTGGCCCGGGGCTACTATGGGGAAGAGGATGTTATCCGCCTCCATGAAGCTATGAATGAAGAAATCATGAAATTCGGCGGAAAGATTACGGAATTTTTCTACTGTCCCCATCTCCCGGGTGCTCCCGTTGCCCGTTATAACAAGGTGTGCAGCTGCAGGAAGCCGGCGCCGGGTATGATTCTCCGGGCTCTGTCCAAGTACGGCCTGGAGAGGGAGCGGTGTTTCCTTTTTGGCGACGGAGAACGAGATATAGAGGCAGCCAAACGGGCCGGCATCAAAGGATATCTTTTCCCCGGCGGAAATTTGGATGCCTTTATCCGAAAAGTGCTGCCTCCTGTAAAGGATTAAGATGAAAAAAGACTATAAAAATATTCTGATTATAAAAATGAGTTCCCTGGGCGATATTATTCATGCCCTGCCTTCCCTCTATGTGTTGAGGAAGGCATATCCCAAGGCCCGGATTACCTGGGCGGTACATCCGGCCTTTGCAGGTATTCTTCCCGGCAAACCCTGGATTGACGAAATCTACCTGGTTGACAGGAAGCGTATCCGCCAGATTTCTTACCTGAGGAAAGTGCATCGGGACCTCAAGTCCCGTCATTTTGACCTGGTCATTGATCTGCAGATGATTGCAAAGAGCGGAATTATTTCCTTTCTTTCCGGCTGCAGCGAGCGAATCGGCTACCAGGACGGAAGGGAAGGAAGCTTCCTTGCCAGCCGTCCTATTGCAGGCCCCCATAAAAAGGGACATATTATTGAACAGCTCCTGGATGTGATGCGCTACCTTGGCTGTGATGTCCGGGAAATTGAATTTCCTATTCATGATTATAAAGAAGAGCTTTCCCAGGTGAAGGCTCTTCTTAAGAAGGAAGGCATCAGTGGTCCCTATGTGGTCCTGGTGCCGGGAACCAGGGGAGAGGCAAAGAAGTGGCCCATTTCCTACTGGGGAGAGCTGGCGGCTGCTCTTTCGGATCATGGCATTTATAATGTCATTTCCGGCACGGCAGGGGAAATGGACATGGGAAACCGGATTAAAGACATGTCTCCGTCTCCCTGTACGGTGAATCTTATGGGCAGGACTAACCTGCTTCAGCTGGCTGCCCTTGAAAGGCTGGCGTCCCTTCATATTTCAAGTGATACAGGGCCTCTTCACATTGCCAATGCGGTGCATACACCGATTATTGCCCTTTTCGGGCCTACCCTTCCTGATAGAAGCGGCCCCTACGGCAATCCGGACAGTCATGTGATTATGGCGGACCATCCCGGTACGAAGGAATGCCGCATGGATACCATTCCGGTGGAAAAGGTTTTACAGAAGGCTTTAGAAGTATTGGAATCGGATATAGAGGATCATCATGGAACATATTACCAGCCGGAGCAACCGGTGGATTAAATGTGCTCTCCGTCTGAAGCAGAGAAAGTGGAGAGATAAGGAGGGCCTTTTCCTGCTGGAAGGTTTTCGCGGCACGACGGATGTGCTTGAGCAGCAGGTGAAGGACTGCATCTGTTTTGTGGAGGATGGCCGTTTTTCTGATGATGTGCTGGAGAAGATTACTGTAGAAGGTGAAAGACTTCACTGGCTTTTCCTTTCGGTGGATGAGGAAATGATGAATCTGATTTCCGGCACTGAACACGGCCAGGGAATCCTTCTTCTCTGCAGGAAGCAGCAGCATGATTTGTCGGAGCTCCTGCATCCCCTGAAGGGGTACTATGTGGTTCTTGACTCTGTGCAGGACCCGGGAAATATGGGCACCATCCTTCGCACCTGCGCCGCAGCAGGAGTGAAGGGACTCATTCTCACAGAGGGATGCACCGACATATATGCAGAAAAGGTGGTCCGCAGTTCCATGGGCAGCATTCTAAGGCTGCCTGTTTATGAACACGCAGATATTCCTTTCCTGAATGAATGGAAAGAGGCGTCGGGTCTTCCTTTTTACGGAACAGCTTTGAAAAATGCCAGACCTTATAAGGAAATCGGCGCTTTGGACCAGGCTGTTTTTATCTTCGGCAATGAAGGAAATGGTATTCGGGAAGACATTCTTTCCCTGACCGATGAGAATTTGTATATCCCTCTGCCTGGCCATGTGGAATCACTGAATGTGTCCATTGCATCTGCGGTGATTCTGTTTCATTTCATCAATGGATGACGATTTTTCGCAGGGGATGCCTTGTTTTGAAAATGGAAACGTCGTTTTCCTGCCGTTTATCCCCCCGATAATGAAAACATTTCTTCCATAAGAGGTTATAGGTTGATTATGGCTAAAAAATTGATTGTAAATGCCGATGATTTTGGTATCCATGAAGCGGTGAACCGCGCCGTCTGCCGGGGCTTTGAGTCAGGCATTCTGACAAGTACTTCCCTTATGGCAGGAGGCCGTGCTTTTGATGAAGCGGTGAAACTGGCAGGAGACATGAAGGGTGTCGGAATCGGTATCCATCTGACCCTGGTGGGGGGACTGGAAACCGTTCTTCCACCGGAAGAGGTGCCGTCCCTTACCTGGGAGGGCGGCCGCCTGTGCAGCAATTATATGGATCTCATCCAGCGAGATTTAAAGGGACGTATCCGCATGGATGACGTGTACCGTGAATGGGATGCCCAGATTCGGAAAATCCTGGATACCGGACTTCCGGTGACCCACATAGACGGACATCAGCACATGCACATGTGGAACCATTTCTTCCCGATTACCCTGACCCTTGCAAAGAAATATCATATTCCCTGTATGCGGGTGCCTGATGAAAAGGTTCTGTTCGGGTTCAGTCCCACGCCGGGTGGTCTTTTCCGTTTTGCCGCCAAGAACGGCCTTTCCCTGATGGCCAGAAGTCACAGAAAGGCGCTGAAAAAGGCGGGCATACGAACCAATGACCATTTCTGGGGGATGATGTACGGCGGTCATTTCTATGAAAACCGCATGATTTTTATCCTGGGAAGGGTAGAAGATGGGGTAACGGAATTTATGTGCCATCCTTCAGCCGATAGAGAAGCCATGGAAGAAACATTCCACTGGGGCTATGAAGGGGAAGAAGAATTGAAAAGTTTGACCTCCGCCAGCGTGCGGAAGGTTTTGGAAGAAAGGAAGATACAGCTCATTTCCTATAGGAACTTACAGGAAAGCTAAAATACCGGGCACTTCTCTTTCTTTATTTTGAATGCTGTCCATTGCAGGCTGAGGAGTGGCTTATATGAAAAAAGAACAACAATTTTATCTGGTGGATTTCTCAATCCTGCCGGAAGCAATTAAGAAGACCATCCGGGTGAAAGAATTACTGGGGGATGGTTCCTGCACTTCCATTAACGAAGCTGTCCATAAGGTCAATATGAGCCGGAGTGCCTATTATAAATATAAAGACCATGTGGCATCAGCAGATGATGACAAGGAGGACCGGATTGTAGTATTATTTATAATCATGCAGGACGATATGGCGGTGTTTGGAAGAATCCTTCGGCGCATTGCCAGGGAAGAGCACGAAGTCCTGTCTGTAAACCGGACAAAAATATCCGATAAGCTGTATTCCTCTGTCATTACCCTGAAGACGAAAGAATCGGCCGATGATATTGAATCCCTGTATGAAGCCTTGAAAGAAATGAAAGGAATCCAGTCGTTGACCATGAAATTAGGAGGAGAATTTAAATGAAAAATATCAATGTAGCACTCCTTGGATTTGGCACAGTAGGCAGCGGTGTGGCTGAAACCATTCGTAAAAACGGGAAAATTATGGAAGACTCCATAGGATGCCGTTTCACCATCAGCCATGTACTTGTCCGTCATCCTGAAAAGTATCAAAATATGGACCTTCTGGAAGGCATTCATCTTACATCCTCCTTTGATGACATCATAGCCGATGATTCCATCGATATCATCATTGAAGTCATGGGCGGCATCCATCCGGCAAAGGAGTATATCTTTGAAGCACTGAACCACCATATCAATGTGGTCAGCGCCAACAAGGACCTGGTGGCCCTTTTTGGACCGGAAATCATGCACACCGCCATGGAAAACCATGTAAACTTCAGTTGTGAAGCCAGTGTAGGCGGCGGCATTCCTATTTTAAGACCGCTTCATGATTCCCTGGCAGCTAACGAAATTGAAAGCATTGTGGGCATTGTGAACGGTACCACCAATTTCATCCTTTCCAATATGGATGATGCCGGCGTAAGCTATGGCGATGCCCTCAGGGTGGCCCAGAAAAAGGGATATGCCGAAGCGGATCCCACCAATGACGTGGCAGGTTATGATGCTGCCCGAAAACTGGCCATCCTGGCGTCCATCGGCTTCCATGCCAATGTGACCTTTGATGATGTGCTGGTGGAAGGCATTGAAAAAATTTCCCAGAACGATGTGCAGTATGCCAGTGAAATGGGTTATACCATCAAACTCCTGGCTGTGGCCATCCGTCAGGAAAACGGCATTGCCCTCAATGTATATCCTGCCTTCGTCCCCAGGAGCCATCCTTTGGCCTCCGTCAAAGGCTCCTACAATGCCATTTATGTGACAGGAAATATTGTGGACGACGTCATGTTCTACGGCAAAGGCGCTGGCTCCCTTCCCACAGCCAGTGCGGTTATGGGGGATGTCATCAGCACGGCCAAGCATATTATGAACCATTCCACAGGAACCGGCATGATGCTTACGGAAACGAAGCGTATTCCTTTCTACTCCTCCCTGAAACTGGAAAATTCCTATTATTTCCGACTCATTGTGGACGATGTGACCGGCGTACTTTCCCAGATTGCCTCTGCCTATGCGGATAACGAAATCAGCATTAAGGAAGTGGTGCAGAAGAGCCGCATTGAAGACGCAGCTGAGCTCATGATTATTACGGAAAAAACACCCCGGGAAAATATTATCCATGTGGAAAAGGCACTGCAGGTGCTGCCCTGCATGCGTAAGGTCGCCAATATCGTGAGGGTTATGGAAGATGACAGAAAATAAGACATACATCGTAAGGGTGCCTGCCACCACCGCCAACATCGGAAGCGGTTTCGATACCCTGGGCATGTCCCTTGGCCTGTACAATGTGGTGCAGTTCGTGCCGACGGAAGGAAAAGCTCTTCTGGAAACGGAAATTTCCGCGGAAGGGGAAGGGGCCGGCCAGATTACATCGGGCCTTGACAACATGATTATCAAAGCCATGGATGAGACAGCTAAAAGAGCCGGTAAAACGGTGCCCGGTGGAAAGATGTATCTTATCAACCGTATTCCGTTTGCAAGGGGGCTTGGCTCCTCTTCCGCCGCCATTGCTTCCGGCGTATTTCTTGCCAATATGCTCATGGGAGAACCCTTCAACCGCAAGGAAATCCTTGATATTACCGCTGAAATGGAAGGACACCCCGATAATGCGGCACCTGCCATACTGGGCGGCTTCTGCATGGCCCTTCTGAAAAACGGAAATGTAACAGCCGAGCGCATCGACATTCCTTCCCACTGGAAAGCAGTTGTTACCATCCCGGACTTTGAACTTCATACGGAAAAAGCCAGGGCCGTCCTGCCCAAGACCTATCCTAGGAGCGATGCAGTCCATAACATCGGTGCCGTTTCTTTCCTCATGGCTGCTTTCATGTACCAGAAGCCGGAATACCTGAAGCTGGGGCTGGATGATGTCATCCATGTGCCCTACAGACTTGGCCTTATTCCCGGTGCCTCCGACGTCATCAGAAATGCGGAAAGGGCAGGGGCCTACGGTGCCACCATTTCCGGTTCCGGCCCTACCATTATTGCCTTTGCACCGGCAGAACTGGCGGAAAAGGTGGGCATTGCCATGGTGAACGGATTTGCAGCGGCCCATATGACATCAAGGTATCTGGTTCTTGATTTTGATCACAACGGAATCATGTCAGTCTGATATACGTAGGATATTTCCATACAGGCAGTTAAAAACGGTCTCCACGGCCGTTTTTTTGCTGCTTCAGAATGTCTTTTTCTGCACAGGGGCCAAAAGTTATCTGCCATTTATTTCCCGCTCTATTGACGGACGATATATAAATAGGTATACTTATACAGGTATTGTCCGAAAGTATACTGTATTGACGAAGATGGAATAAGGAGTCACCCGATGAATTTTGAACTCATTGAACATGCACTGCCTATGCTGCTGGTTGGGGCCGGTGTAACCATAGAAATCACCGCAGTCAGCGTAGCCATAGGTTTTTTGATTGGCCTTTTTGTAGGGATTGCCCGTATCTGCCAGGTTAAAATCCTTAGGATTATTGCCACCGTTTATGCGGACTGCATTCGAGGCACACCGCTTCTGGTGCAGATTTTCCTCATCTATTTCGCGCTCCCCATTGTGACAGGGCATCGGGTGGAACCATTCGCCGCAGCCGTTGCAGCCTGTGGTATCAACAGCGGCGCCTATGTATCTGAAATTTTCAGGGCCGGTATCCAGGCCATTGACGTGGGACAGATGGAAGCAGGCAGATCCCTGGGCCTCACCTGGTGGCAGACCATGTACTATGTCATCCTTCCACAGGCAGTGCGCAACATTCTTCCGCCTTTGGGCAATGAGTTTATTGCTATGCTGAAGGATTCTTCCCTGGTATCAGTCATTGGTTTTGAGGAACTGACAAGAAGGGGACAGCTCATCATTGCCCAGACCTACGGGTCCTTTGAAATCTGGACCACCGTGGCAGTGCTGTACCTCATTATGACACTGGCAATTTCCCGTGTAGTAGCATGGCTGGAAAAGAGATAATTATGGCGGACAAGAAATATTTAATCGAAATCAATCATGTAGGAAAGAAATTCGGTGATCTCACCGTTCTGAAGGATATCAGCGTAAAGGTAAAGGAAAAGGAAGTGGTTGTTATTATCGGCCCCTCCGGTTCCGGTAAAAGTACACTGCTCCGCTGCATCAACGGGCTGGAAAAACCTACCAGCGGCACCGTATTCTTTGACGGCATGCCTGTGAACGGAGAGAAGAATATCAATGAAGTGAGAACAGAAGTGGGTATGGTATTCCAGCGGTTCAACCTTTTCCCCCATATGACTGTTATCCAGAACCTTATGCTGGCACCGATGAAGGTTCGTAAAATCAGCAAAAAGGAAGCCTATGACCGCGGTATGCATCTTCTGCAGAAGGTGGGACTGGAAGACAAGGCGGACTATAAGCCGGCCCAGCTTTCCGGTGGACAGCAGCAGCGCGTGGCCATAGCCAGAGCTTTGGCCATGAAGCCGAAGGCCCTTCTTTTTGATGAACCTACCTCTGCTTTGGACCCTGAAATGGTCCATGAAGTTCTGGACGTCATGAAGGAAGTGGCAGAAGAAGGCATGACCATGGTGGTGGTTACCCATGAAATGGGATTTGCCCGTGAAGTGGGGGACCGCGTCCTTTTCATTGACGGCGGTGTCATTGTGGAACAGGGGACGCCGGATGAGGTATTTAATCATACGAAGGAAGACAGAACGAAGCTCTTCCTTTCCCAGGTTCTCTGATGCAGATATAAGACTGTATATTTATGCAGTTATGTATAATCGTCCTATCGAAACGGGATGCCCAAAACCATCCCATTTTTCGTACTCTTTTTTACATTTCGGTTGACGGAATTAATGTTTTATGGTATTGTAAATCTATGCCCAATAAGGGCAATGTAGTAATTTTTTTAGGAGGAATTTCCATGAAAGGTACAGTTAAGTGGTTCAGTGCAGAAAAAGGCTACGGCTTTATTGAAAGAGAGGAAGGCGGCGACGTATTCGTTCATTTCTCCGCTATCCAGGCTGATGGCTTCAAAACACTGAATGAAGGCCAGAAGGTTGATTTTGAAATCATTGATGGTGCAAGAGGACCTCAGGCTGCTAACGTTAAAGTTGAAGGCTGATCACTTACTGAAGCTCATATAGCGTAAGTTTCTGAATCTGAATTTAGGGTAAAGCACAGGCTTTACCCTTTTTTCAATGGTTTCATGAGATTCCTGCTTTCGCATTTCTTCCTTTTACATTTAATTATTTCTATCGTTTTCACAAACTGATAAAACTTTTTAATGATATCTAATTTATATAGATAGAGAGGATTGATTATTAGTGGAAATATAGTATAATGATTATAGAAGGATAAGCATTCCGCTTATTCAAGAAAGGGGGATTTCAATATGGAATTAACTGTTAGAGGAAAAAATCTGGAAATTACTGACGCACTGCATTCCTATGTAGAAAAACACACAGGCAAGATTCAGAGATACTTTGATAAGCCCATTAAGATTAATGTCCTGCTTCGCATTTCGAATATGACGAAAACCTGTGAGGTTACTGTCTTTGTTGACGGCATCATTCTCAGGGGCGTCGAAAAGTCTGATGATATGTACAAATCCATTGATCTGGTGTTCGACAAGGTGGAACGTCAGATTCACAAGTATAAGACCCGTCTGGCTAAACGGTTTAAGGAAAGAAATACCCTGAGCCACCAGTTTGTTATGGAGAAGGAAGCAGCGCCTGCACCGGATGCTGAATTTGAAATCGTGAAGACAAAGCATTTCAACATCAGCCCCATGTCTCCGGAGGAAGCGGTCCTTCAGATGAACCTTCTGGGACACAGCTTCTTCATGTTCTTCAATTCCGAAACGGAAGCCATGGCTGTGGTTTACCGCCGGGATGACGGCAAATATGGTCTCATTGATGCAGACAAGTAAGGGAAAAATCTGAAATTTCACGAAAAAGAGCGGAATTTTCCGCTCTTTTTTTGACTATACCGCCTTAGTTTGATAAAATAAACTAGATGTGTAAAGCATTGGAATTTGAGAAATGGAATACTGATTGTATAAGGAGTTGTTTCCATGTTTGATAAGTTTTTTGACAGGCTGTTTAACGGATCCAATGAAAAGGAAGTAAAGAAGATTCGTAAAATCGTAGAACAGCAGATCAATCCTCTGGAAGATGGGCTGAAGAAGCTGAGTGATTCCTCTCTGGCTAATAAGACCAATGAATTCAAGGCCCGCCTTGCCAAGGGGGAAACGCTGGATGATATTCTTCCTGAAGCCTTTGCGGTGGTCCGTGAAGCGTCCCGCCGTGTACTGGGCATGCGTCATTTCGATGTGCAGCTTATCGGCGGCATTGTGCTTCACCGCGGAAATATTGCGGAAATGTGCACCGGCGAAGGTAAAACCCTGGTGGCTACGGCTCCGGTTTACCTGAATGCTTTGGAAGGGAAGGGCGTCCATGTCATTACGGTGAATGATTATCTGGCAAAGCGCGACAGCGAATGGATGGGACAGGTTTATAAATTTTTGGGTCTGTCGGTAGGCCTCATTGTCCATGATTTGGATTTCCAGCAGAGAAAGATTGCCTATAATTCAGATATTACTTACGGAACGAATAACGAATTCGGCTTTGACTACCTCCGTGATAACATGGTCACCTCCCTGGACCAGATGGTACAGCGTCCCCTTCATTACTGCCTCATCGATGAAGTGGACTCCATCCTCATTGATGAAGCCCGCACGCCGCTTATTATTTCCGGACCGGGGCAGAAATCCACGGATAATTACTACGTCATGGCCAAGCTGGTGCCTCATCTGAAAAAGGATGAAGACTACACCATTGATGAAAAGCAGAAGACCGTGGCACCTACGGAAGCAGGGGTTGCCAAGATGGAAAAAATGCTTCATGTGGAAAACCTCTATGATGCGGAAAATCTGGAGCTGAACCACCTCTTCGTGCAGGCCCTCCGTGCCCAGACCATGATGCAGAGGGATAAGGACTACGTCGTGAAGGACGGGGAAGTTGTCATTGTAGATGAATTCACCGGCCGCCTCATGTATGGCCGCCGCTATTCCGACGGTCTTCACCAGGCTATTGAAGCAAAGGAAGGTCTGGAAGTACAGCGCGAAAGCCAGACTCTCGCCACCATCACCTTCCAGAACTACTTCAGAATGTATGACAAGCTGGCCGGCATGACCGGTACCGCAAAGACGGAAGAGCAGGAATTTATCAAGATTTACGGTCTTCCGGTCATCCAGATTCCTACCAATAAGCCTATCCAGCGTAAAGACCTGCCGGATGTGGTATTCAAGACAAAACGGGGCAAGTACCGCGCTGTAGTAAAGGAAGTGCAGCGCCGCCATGCTACTGGTCAGCCCATGCTTATCGGTACTACCTCCATTGAACAGTCGGAAGAGCTGTCCCACATGCTTGATGCAGCCAAGATTCCTCATTCCGTGCTGAATGCGAAATACCATGAGAAGGAAGCTGCCATCGTTGCCCTGGCAGGACAGAAGGGTGCTGTGACCATTGCCACCAACATGGCCGGCCGCGGCACCGATATCCAGCTGGGAGAAGGGGTTGCTGAACTGGGCGGACTTGCCATTATCGGTACGGAACGGCATGAGAGCCGCCGTATCGACAACCAGCTCCGCGGCCGTGCCGGCCGTCAGGGAGATCCGGGCTCCAGCCAGTTCTTCCTTTCCCTGGAAGATGACCTGCTCCGCATTTTCGGCGGCGATAATATTAAAAAGTTCATGGAAAAGATGGGCCTTGATGAGGATGAACCTATCAACAGCCGCATGGTTTCCAACGCCATCCAGAAAGCGCAGAAGAGGGTAGAGGCCAGAAACTTTGATATCCGTAAGTATGTCCTTGAATATGACGATGTCATGAACCAGCAGAGAAAAGTGGTTTATGAACAGCGCCGTCGAATTCTGGAAGGGGAAAACATGAAGGACCAGGTCCTCCGCATGGTGGATACCATCATCGAAAAGGGCATGGAAACCTATGCGGATCCAAAGCTCTATCCGGAAGAATGGGATTTTGCGGGACTTTTGAAATACAGTGAAAAGTATTTCCTGGCTCCCGGTGAAATCAAACTGGAAGACATCGAGGATATGAGCCGCGAGGAAGTGGAGGATAAGCTCAAGACCTGCGCCCATGAAACCTATGAATCCAGGGAAAAGTCCATCGGCTCCGCCATGATGCGTGAACTGGAAAAGGCAGTGATGCTGAAGGTGGTGGACTCCAAGTGGATGGAACATCTGGATGACATGGATATGCTGAAGGAAGGCATCGGACTTCGTTCCTACGGACAGAGAAACCCCATTGTGGAATACAAGGTGGAGGCCTATGATATTTTCGAAGAAATGCAGCAGGCCATGATGGAGACCATCGTACTCTATCTCTACCATATCCAGATCCGCTTCACCACAGACCCGGAGGAACCGCAGCAGGCTCCGGAAGCGCCGAAGGCTGAAGACCATCTGAAGGGGGCTACCGCCCATTATGTAGATGAAAACCCGTCTAATGACTGAGTTTATGATTTCATAAATTTTGATAAGAACCTTTTTACAAAGAAAGCGAGATGATTATCCAGATGCTGGAAGATTTGAAAAAAACTTTAACAGAACTGCTGAATCACGAAAAAGAAATAAGGGATTCACTTTGACTTACCTCAGCTGAAGGAACGTATTAGAAGTTACGACGTTCAGATGAGTGATCCCAGCTTCTGGGATGATGCGGACAAGGCCCGCAAAATTTCCCAGGAAGCCACGGAAGCAAAGGATGCCTATGAGACCTATACCAAACTTTTTGATAGGGCAGAAGGATTGAAGGATATCCTGGATTTGGCCATCGAAGAGGATGACCAGTCCATGGAGCCGGAAATTGCCAAAGAGCTCAATGAAGTGAAGGAAATCATGGATAAGAAGGAAATTGAACTCCTTCTGTCCGGCAAATATGATGAGAATAATGCCATCCTTACCTTCCATGCCGGTGCCGGCGGCACAGAAGCCCAGGACTGGACGGAAATGCTGATTCGCATGTACATGAAATGGGCAGAGGCGGAAGGATTTGAGCTGGAAGAGCTGAATATGCTTCCGGGCGATGAAGCGGGCATTAAGAGTGCAGAATACATGGTGAAGGGGAAGTATGCCTATGGCTTCCTGAAATCGGAAAAAGGGGTGCACCGCCTGGTGCGTATTTCTCCATTCGATGCGGCAAAACGCCGTCATACATCCTTCTCCGCCGTAGATGTGATGCCGGAAATTGATGATGACGTGCAGGTGGACCTTAACATGGACGATGTGCGGGTGGACTACTACCGCTCCAGCGGTGCCGGCGGCCAGCATATCAACAAGACAAGCTCTGCTGTCCGCATGACCCATATTCCCACCGGCATTGTGGCAGCCTGCCAGAATGAACGCTCCCAGTTCCAGAATAAGGAACAGTGCCTCCGTCTTCTCCGTGCCAAGCTTTATGAATTTGAAATGAAGAAGCATGAGCAGGAAGTAAGCGCGCTGGAAGGCGACCAGCAGGCCATTGAATGGGGCAGCCAGATACGGTCCTACGTATTCCAGCCCTATACATTGGTAAAGGATAACCGCACAGGAGTGGAAACAGGCAATATCCAGGGCGTCATGGACGGTGACATTGACCCGTTCATTGAAGGTTTCCTGAAAATGAACAAATTTAAAGCCAAAGCAAAATAAAAGGATGGATAGAATGAGGGCCATACAGAGCAGTGCCTTTAAAGTGCTGGCAGTCCTGATTTTCATCGGCGTAATCGCTGCAGGGATGATATCCCTGCAGCGGAGCCATGTAGAATCATCTGCTACTGCTGTTGAAAATGTATATGATTATTACAATATTATTGACAGCGCGTCAGTTGAAAAGAAATCAACGGATGAGCTGTTTTCGCTGTACAGGAAAAGCGGAGTCACTTCTCTGGCTGTGTATGACGAAACACCGGAAAAGCTGGTGAACCACGATTATCTCCGTATTTACCGGGGCAGTGAGTTTGCATTCAGAAATCCCTCGGCACAGGGCATTTCCGATTCCAAGATCTACATTCAGCCGGTGATGACTGCCAAAGGCGATGCCTATTTCAAAGAAACAAAAGAATACCTTTCACTTCTTATGGACAGGGATGATGTGCGGTCCTTTGAAGTTAACGGCGTGGAAACCCTGGAAGTCAATGCGGTTTATAACAAATTCATGCAGATGAATCTTGGTATTTTCGCTGAAACCGTGAAAGATGCAGCTTCTCACGGATTCTATGTGGTGCTGCGCCCTGGAAATGAAGCTCACGTGACAAAGGATTATGTGGACCTCTTCCTGAAAAAGCTGGACTCCTCCGATAAGGTGAGTGCCATCATCTTCCAGGGAAAGGAAGTGCTTGGCTATAAGGAGTATGTGAAATATCTGTCCCAGGAACTCAGCCGCCGTCATATTCCCATTGCTCTCATTGAAGCGCAGAACCAGCTGGGCTTTGAAAAACAGTCCGGTAATCTTGAAATGGCAGTCCTTTCTGATTACCAGATAGTCCGTCTCTATGCTATGTCCAAGGATGAGCTTACCAAGCTGGATCCGAAGGAAGCGGCTTCCCGTTTCTATATTTCCGATATTGAACGGAATATCCGTATGAACCTATTCCCGTCCTTCAAGTTCCCCCTGAATGGCATGTCCCTGTCTGAAACAAATGCTTCCTACATTGCTGACGTTTCTTCCCGTCTGGAAGGGCACGGCTTCACAGTAGGAAAGGCTTCCGTCATGGAATCCTATTTCCCCTCATCCGTTTTAAGGAGCCTTGCCATGGTGGGCGCCCTTTCCCTTGTGGTATTAACGGCGCTGCTTCTTTTCCCACCTCTCATAAAGTATGTGTGGGCCCTTGAAATCCTTGGACTGGCAGTGACCCAGGGGCTTTTCTGGGGACTTCATTCGGTAATGGTCATTCAGCTTCTGGCCCTTGGTGCCGCCGTATGTACGCCGGTGGTAGTGGTTAGTCTGTTCCTTGATTACTGCCTTAAAAGAAAGGACAAGGCCTTTGCAGAAGTGGGATGGGGGAAACTTTTCCTGGAATCCCTCCTTATCCTCTGGGTATGCGGCATTCTTTCTTTGGCAGGTGCCGCCTTTGTGAGCGGACTTCTGGGAGATATCCGTTTCCTTTTGGAAATGCAGATATTCCGGGGTGTCAAGGCGACTTTCCTTCTTCCGCTTATCCTGATTTCCATCGTTTATATCCAGAAATTTCCTTTCTTTGGAAAGACCGTTTCTTCCGACAGGGATTTCATCAATTTTGTTAAGAAATTCTGCAGTGTACAGATTCGCCTCGGCCTTTTGGTGGGCCTTGGTCTTCTGGCAGTGGTGGGCTATGTTTTCATTGGCAGGAGCGGAAATAACGGGGCACCGGTACCGGGCTTTGAAATTGCTCTCCGCCGTTTCCTTGAAAATGTAATGTATGCAAGGCCCAGGGAAAAGGAATTCCTTTTCGGCCATCCTGCCGTTCTTCTGGCTATGACGGCTCTTTACCGCAAATGGCCGCAGATTCTCCATTATTTCCTCATTGTGGCAGTCACTATCGGCCAGGGTTCTATGGTTGAAACCTTTGCCCACATGAGAAGTCCCTATTTCCTGAGCCTTATCCGTGGACTTAACGGACTTCTGGCCGGCAGTCTTTCCATGATTGCTGCCCTGATTGGGGTTATGATTCTGGTGCGGTTGACCAAATTTTTTGGAGAAAGATATGGCAAATTATAAAATCGTCATTTCCGGTTATTACGGCTTCAATAATGCCGGTGATGAAGCCATGCTTTCTGCCATCCTTCAGGCACTCCAAGGGACTTTCGATTCTCCCGACATTACTGTCATTTCCGGAAATCCCAAATCTACGGCAGAGTCCTTTGGTGTCCATACGGTACCAAGATTTTCTATTTCCGGCATCTGCCGGTCCATCTTTGCCTCGGACCTGATTATCAGCGGCGGAGGCAGCCTGCTGCAGGATGTGACCAGCTGGAAAAGCATGATTTACTACCTTTCCATCATTACTTTGGGAGTTCTGTTCAGAAAGCAGGTTTTTCTCTATTCCCAAGGAATAGGTCCTGTACGCTACCGCGTGATTCGCATCATCCTGAGGCATGTGCTCAACCATGTGGATGCTATCACTGTACGGGATAAGGAATCAAAGGGGTTCCTTGAGCGCCTTGGCGTGCGCCGTAAAATTTATACCACCGCCGATGCGGTGCTTTCTCTTTCTCCATCCGACCTTTCCATAGGGCGGAAGATTCTTAAGGAAAAGAGGATACCGGAGGGAAAGAAGAAAATAGGACTGGCCATCCGATACTGGCATAATTCCCGTGAGTGGATGGAACAGCTTAAAAAGACAGTTCACCGGCTGGCTGAGGAAGAGGATGCTGTGATTATCTGCATTCCCATGCAGTTCCCTGAAGATGAAAATGCGGCGGAAGCCATGGGATGCGGCGATGACCGGATTTTTTTCCTGAATGACGATTATTCCATAGAGGAACTGATGTCCATTATCGGGAATATGGATATTCTTCTGGGGATGCGCCTTCATGCCCTTATTTTTTCTGCTCTCATGCATGTGCCTTTCCTTGGAATTTCCTATGATCCCAAAATAGACAATTTTCTGTCTCTCATCGGCCAGAAAGCTTCCACATCTGTTCAGCACATGGACGGGGAGAAGTTGTATAATGATACGTGTAGAATCCTTTCTTCCGGTCTGGATGAGAAGGACTGGGAGAAAGTGGACGCTCTTCGTGAGCGGGCCTGTGAGAATGTCCAGATTTTAAAAAGTCTTGTTACTCATAAGGAGGAAAACCCATGAGTCATCTTTCTACTGAAGAGACTGCTTTTCTTAAGGACAAAGCAAAACAGATTCGTATTGATATTTTGAAAATGATTACAAAGGCCAATTCCGGCCACACCGGAGGCTCCCTGTCCATTGCAGATCTCCTGACACTTCTTTATTTCAAGGAAATGAATGTGGATCCCGCAAATCCCCATAAGGAAGACCGTGACCGCCTTGTGCTTTCCAAGGGCCATGCAGCGCCGGCCATGTATGCATGTCTTGCTGAAAAAGGTTATTTCCCGAAGGACGAATTGAATCATCTCCGCCAGGCTGGCCATATGCTCCAGGGCCATCCGGATATGAAGCATACCCCCGGCGTGGATATGACCACCGGTTCTCTTGGACAGGGCATCAGCGCAGCCTGCGGCATGGCTCTTGCCAGTAAAATGGACCATGCTGACTGGCGGGTGTATGCCGTTCTTGGCGACGGTGAACTGGAAGAAGGACAGGTTTGGGAAGCAGCCATGTATGCGGCCCATTACAAATTGGACCATCTAACCGCCTTTGTTGATAACAATGGTCTTCAGATAGACGGTCCCATCACGGAAGTCATGTCCTCCCTCCCTATCGGTGAGAAGTTCAAAGCCTTCGGCTGGCATGTGATTGAAACAGAGGGCCATGATGTGGAAAAGATTCATGACGCCATTGAAGAAGCGAAGACGGTGAAAGGAATGCCCACCATGATTGTCATGAAGACAGTTAAAGGAAAGGGCGTTCCTGAAATTGAAAATCAGGTAGGCTGGCACGGCAAGGCTCCTACGGAAGAAGAATGTGAAAGATTTATTAAACAGGTGGAGGCAGAATGATGGGTAAAGCAACTCGTGATGCATATGGCGAAGCTATGAAGGAACTGGGAGCAGAGAATCCGAATATCGTTGTTTTGGACGCTGATTTGTCTGCATCCACCAAAACCCAGGTTTTTGCCAAGGCTTATCCGGACCGTTTCTTTGATACAGGCATTGCAGAAGCCAATATGATGGGCGTGGCAGCGGGCCTGGCAGCAGCAGGCAAGATTCCCTTTGCCTCTACCTTTGCTGTATTCGGTGCAGGCAGGGCTTATGAACAGATCAGGAATTCCATCTGCTATCCAAAGCTTAATGTCAAAGTGGCAGTCACCCATGCGGGATTGACGGTAGGGGAAGACGGCGCTACTCACCAGATGCTGGAAGATATTACCCTCATGCGGGCCCTGCCCAACATGACGGTCATCGTTCCTGCAGATGCTGCAGAAACAAAGGCGGCAGTGAAATGGGCCGCTTCCTATCAGGGACCGGTATACATCCGCATGGGCCGTGCTAAATGTGAAGACATTATGCCGGAAGATAAACCCTTTGTCCCCGGAAAGAGCACGACCCTGAAAGACGGGAAAGATGTGACCTTCATTGCCTGCGGCATTATGACTGCCAAAGCACTTCAGGCAGCAGAAAACCTGGAAAAGCAGGGGATTTCCGCCAGGGTTATTAATATGAGCTCCATTAAACCAATTGATGAAGAAGCTATTGTGAAAGCGGCTGAAGAAACCGGTGCCATTGTGACTGCCGAAGAACATACCGTCAAAGGCGGCCTGGGCGGTGCAGTGGCAGAAGTTCTTGCACTGAAGAAACCCTGCCTTATGGACATGGTCGGTACGGAGGATACCTTCGGCCAGTCCGGCAAGGCTGATGAATTACTGGAAGTATATGGACTCACTGCAGAGCATCTTGTTTCCTCTGCTCTGCATCTGATCAGCAGGAAGTGAGGCTTGGATGATTACATTTGACCATGTGTCATTACAATATGATGCTAAACATACTGCCCTGAAGGATATGAGCATTCATATCGACAAGGGAGAGTTTGTATTTGTGGTAGGCCCCAGCGGTGCCGGCAAGTCTACCTTTGTAAAGGTGCTGACCCATGAACTGATTCCGGAGTCCGGCACTGTGGTTGTCAATGGAATCAATATTACGAAACTGAAAAGAAGCAAGGTTCCTTACTATAGAAGAACTCTGGGCATCGTATTCCAGGATTTCCGTCTTCTCTCTGAAAAAACGGTTTTTGACAATATTGCCTTTGTTCTCCGCGTAACCGGTGCCAAGGGCAGGGAAATCAAGGAAAGGGTGAACCGAGTGCTGGACCTGGTGGGCCTGCGTAATAAGGCTAAGGAACTGCCGTCCAAACTGTCCGGCGGTGAACAGCAGCGCGTGGCTATTGCCAGGGCTCTTGTGAACCAGCCCATCCTTCTCATTGCCGACGAACCGACGGGGAATCTGGACCCGGTGACGTCCGAAGAAATTATGAAGCTTTTTAATGAAATCAACCACATGGGAACCACCATCATCATGGTGACCCATAACAAGGATCTGGTCAATGCCATGCATAAACGAGTCATAAATATTGAGGACGGCCGTATCATTGCAGACCAGGAAAAAGGGGGATACCATTTACATGTTTAGTTCTCTTGGCTACTTCTGGAAAGAGACCTTCTATTCCCTCTTCAGAAACAAATTTATGGCGGTGGCTTCGGTACTTACGGTCACCCTTTCCATGTTTATTCTTGGCGTATTCCTCTGTGCCGTGCTGAATATCAACCATATGGCTACCTACCTGGAAAACCAGGTGGAAATGACGGTATACCTGAAGGACGGCCTTAATACGGACCAGGTCATGGCGGTGGGGAAGAAACTGAAGGCCCTTCCGGATTTGAAGGAAATCAAATTTACCAATAAAGACCAGGCCATGGCAGAATTCAAACAACGTCTGGGAGACCAGCAGGGAATTCTGGATGCCATTAACGGCAATCCGCTGCCTTCCTCCTATTCCACATCCTTCTCAACACCGGCGTCTCTGAAAAATGCGGTGAACATTGTAACCAAGTATCAGGAAGTGGACTCTGTCCAGTATGGGCAGGATATTATTGAACAGCTCTACAAGGTGGCCCAGGTCATCCGCATCGGAGGCATTATCCTCATCGTATTCCTGGCGGGAGCAGAGCTTTTCATTATTTCCAATACCATTCGTCTCACCGTATTTGCCCGCCGTCGTGAAATCCAGATTATGAAATATGTAGGCGCCACCAACGGCTTTATCCGCTGGCCCTTCATTTTTGAAGGCATGATTATCGGTTTCCTCGGTTCCGGCATTGCCGCTTTTATCCTGTGGGAAGGCTATAAGGTGGTGCTCATGGAAATGACCCAGGCCGGGCTTGTCTTCATTCCCATGATTGCCCTCTGGCCATTTATCGGCTATATTACGGTCATGCTGCTGGCAGCAGGCATCATCATCGGCATCCTGGGCAGCACCATTTCACTTCGCAAGTATATGAAAGTGTAACTGCCTATGAAAAAATCAACCTATATGGCATCGCTTCTGGCTCTTTCCATCCTCTTAGGTGGACAGGCCATGCACGTGCCTTCCTATGCCGATGATTTGGACGACCAGGTGCAGGACCTGCAGGGCCAGATTGATTCCTCCCGTCTGGAGCAGGAAAACTGGCAGCAGGTCATTGAGGATGTGAGTGCCAAGCTGAAACAAATCCAGGCCGACCTGGATGCAGCCAATGCAAGACTCCAGAGTATTCGAAGCCGGCAGGCTGAAATCAACGCGCAGATTGTACAGACCCAGAATGAAATCGTAAAGATGGAAGCCTATCTGAAAACAAGGCAGAATGTATTGAACCGACGGGTTCGTGCCATTTACATGCACGGACAGCTGAACTATCTGGAAGTTATTCTGGGAGCCAACAGCTTCAGCGATTTTGCCAACCGGGTAGAGCTTTTAAAGCGGGTTATCCGGTCTGATTACAATCTTATCCTTGAAATCCAGAAGCAGAAAGCGGCGATTGAAGCCAAGAAAGCGCAGCTGGAAGAAGATAAAAGGCAGCTGGATGCCCTGGCGGCAGAAGCGGAAAAGACCCAGAAGGAAATCGCTGCCAAGAAAGCAGAACAGCAGAAAGTGCTGGATGCGGCCAAGAGCAATAAGGCAGCAGCTGCCCAGATGGAACAGGACCTCAATGCACAGCTGGCCTCTGTTAGAAACCTTATCCAGCAGCGTCTGGCAGCAGCAGAAGCGGCTCGCCAGGCAGCCCAGCAGGCTTCCTCTGATGAGGGAGGCGGCGGCAGTGACGATAACTATGTGCAGGGAACCGGCGCCATGGGATGGCCCTGCAGCGGCCCCATTACATCGCCCTTCGGTTATCGCACTCATCCGATCTTCGGTACCACCATCTTCCATGCAGGCATTGATATCGGCGTAGACTACGGCACGCCGATTCATGCAGCTGACAGCGGCGTCGTAGTTTATTCCGGCTGGATTTCGGGCTACGGAAACGCAGTCATCATCGACCATGGCGGCGGCGTTTCCACCCTTTACGGTCATAACCAGTCTCTTGCCGTTTCCGAAGGCCAGTCCGTATCCAAGGGCTCAGTGATTGCCTATGCCGGTTCTACCGGTAATTCTACCGGCCCCCACTGTCATTTTGAAGTGGACGTGAATGGTTCTCCTGTGAACCCCATGGGGTATCTGTAATGAGTGAAGAATGGAAATCTTTCCTTAAGGCCCATTGGAAAATGGGCCTTTCCTATATTGGCGGGACCGCTCTTTTGAGCAGCGCTGCACTTTTCGGCGGGGTATACTGGCTTACCGGAGGCCATCCCGGCGGCTTTTACCATTTCCTCCATAGCTATCGGATAGTTAAAGATAACTATTTTCGTCCCATCGATGAAAATGCACTCTGGCAGGGAGCGTCAAAGGGGATGCTCGCCAGTCTGGGAGATCCTTATTCCACCGTTCTTGCCGGTGATACCTTCAATTCTTTCATGGAAACAACCAATGGAGAATATGGGGGCATCGGCGTGGTCATGGGATTGGATGGAAACGGTTCCATCCGTATTTTCAACGTTTTTGAAGGAAGTGCGGCTGAAAAGGCTGGCATTCAAAGCGGTGATACCATTCTGTCCGTTGACGGCACCTCTGTGGATGAGCTGGGTCTTACCGGTACTGCCCAGGCGGTGCGTGGGGAAAATGGAACAGAAGTAAATCTTGCCATTTCCAGAAACGGAAAGCCCTTGACTTTTACGGTGAACCGTTCCAACGTAAGCCTGCCCACCGTGCTCAGTCGGATGGTGGAGGGAAATATCGGATATATCCATATTTTCACCTTCAGCAGGCATACGCCGGATGAATTTAAAAAGCAGCTTTCTACCCTGAAGGACCAGGGCTGTGAAAAACTGATTATTGATCTTCGCATGAACCCAGGCGGCATGATTGATTCCGTGGTGGCTGTGGCAGACCAGATACTGACAGGCGGCACGGTGGTCAGCTACCATACCATGCATCAGGGCACTGAAAATTTTACCATCAAAGGCATTGATAACCCCATGCCCATGGCTGTCCTCATTGATAAGAACAGCGCCAGTGCTTCTGAAATCCTGGCAGGAGCTGTGCAGGATAAAAAAGAAGGAACCATCATAGGGGAAACCAGCTATGGCAAGGGAACGGTACAGGCCGTTTATCCTGATGGAAACAGTGAAGCCCTGAAAATATCCATCGCAGAATACCGCACTGCCGCCGGAAGAATTATTGACAAGAAAGGAATCGTACCGGATATTCCTGTGGAGCAGACCGGTCATCCCTTCAGTTTTTCGTCGGATAATGTACTTCAAAAGGCGGTGGACGTGCTGAAAAATGAAGGAAACGGGGACTGAGAAATTAGGGAAGCGCTGATTAAATCGTTATCGGATTTCATTCTTGTATTTTTATCCAATGCTGCGTCATAAGTCTCCTTAAATAGCTCGCTATTCGCGTCGACTGATTCCTTGCATTGGATAA
>NZ_UPZP01000001.1 GCF_900538805.1 uncultured Dialister sp. | reverse complement strand
CGTATCCCGCATGGGATACGCAAGTCAGCCGAAGTTGGCCTCTAGCCTGCCCAATAAGAGGCCTTCCTTTTAGTCGGATGACCGATTGGGGAGGTGGGCGCCTTGCGGCGCCAGTATAAATGTCGCCTTTCGGCGGCGGCCCCCTTTGGTGGCTGGCGCCACCACCTTTCCCCCGCAAGCGGGGGCACTATGGGTGCTGAGCTTTGTGCCACATAACTCTACAAGGAAGCGTAGAGCAGACCTCCCCCTCCGGGGGAGGTGCCGTAGGCAGAAGGGGTGCATTTCCACGAGCGTAGCGAGGTTTGCCTGTTTCCCTTTGTGGAGACCCTGCAGAGGGTCTCCAAGTCGGGCAAAGTTGGTCCTTAGCCTGCACATAAAAGGACCTCCCTATGAATTGCCCGACCGATGCCAAAGGCGCGGTTGTTTGGTTTAATCATAAGAGGCGGCCTGCATCATTTATAGGCCGCCCACCACCGCCGCCGACTGGTATTTAACAGTATTTGCCTCATGGGCTGCCTGTACCGAGATTCTTCACTTCGTTCAGAATGACGCGTAGGGCGGGAAGGGAATCCCGTAACGCTGTCTTTATACTCATCGCCGCCAAAGGCGGCGATACCACCATCCTCGGCCCGTTAGGGCCGTCGCCCCCTGAGCGCCAGCGAACACAACCCGCCGCAGGCGGCCATAACCTTCAGCCCCGCAGGGGCTGGCAACCTTCCCCTCTGAACCCTTTGTACCTTTTTACATCTATTCTCTCACAGGGTATAATGGAAGCAATATTTATTTCATTCATTATTTCATGAACAGGAGGCGGGGATGGAGGTCAGGTATCGGATTTCTTCGGACCACGAGGGGCAGGAGCTTCGGCGGTTTATGAAGGGGAAGCGGGAGTTTTCTTCTGCCCTTTGGAAGCGGGTGAAGTGGAACGGGAAGGTGCTGATTAATGGGGAGGCCATTCATAATGCCCGCACTGTGCTTCATACGGGGGATGAGGTCATCCTTTCCTGGAGTGAGGAGAATGAGGTGGTGCCTTCGGATATTCCTCTTTCCATTGTGTATGAGGATGGGGATATCCTTGTGGTGGATAAGGGGCCGGGCATGATTATCCATCCCACTTCCCGGGAGGCTCATGATACACTGGTGAACGGGGTGGCCGGTTATTTTTTGAAGAATCATGAGGACGCCGGTATTCATCCGGTGTACCGGCTGGACAGGAATACCACGGGGCTGGTGGTGGTGGCGAAGTCTGCTATGGGGCAGTATGAGCTGTCGAAAAGTCACGACTGCATTTATCGGCAGTATGTGGCCCTGGTTTCCGGCAGGGTGGAGCCGGCGGAAGGGACAATAGAGGAGCCCATCGGAAGGAAGCCCGGAAGTATTGTGGAATGGATGGTGCGGCCGGACGGGAAGTGGGCGGCCACGGAGTACCGGGTGCTTGCTTCCTGCGATACGGCCAGTCTTCTCCTCATTCATTTGCGGTCTGGACGGACCCATCAGATTCGTGTTCATTTTTCCTTTCTGGGGCATCCCCTTCTGGGAGATGATTTATACGGGGGGCCCCTGGATTTGATGAAGCGGCAGGCTCTCCACGCCCTATCCGTTTCTTTCCGCCATCCCGGAAGGGGGGAAATGGTTAAGCTTTCTGCGCCTCTTCCTGCGGATATGACGGAGGTTATTCAAAAGCTTTGGGGCTCTCTCGATGTTTTGAAGGAGGTATGAAGTTGTCTTTACAGAATAAAGGAAATGTTGCATTTCTTACGTTTTCCCTTTTTGATGGTCTTCCTCTGAAGGCGGCGGTATCCTGCCGGAAGGGCGGCGTGAGCGGTCCGCCTTTTTCCAGTCTTAACATGGGGCTCCATGTGGGGGACAGGCGGGAAGATGTGCTGGAGAACAGGAAACGGTATTGCCGCGCTTTGGGCATTGACGAGGCCAGGCTTATCAACTGCTCACAGGTACATGGCACGCATATAGAAATAGTGTCTGAAGAAGATCGGGGCAGGGGTGCTTTTTCCCTGGATACGGCTATCCCCGATACGGATGGTCTTATTACCGCTTCTCCGGAGGTGTCGCTTACCATGAATTATGCGGACTGCACGCCCCTTTTCTTTTATGATCCGGTGAAGAAGGTGTGCGCCCTGTCCCATGGCGGCTGGCGGGGGACTGCCGGTGATATTGCAGGGAAAACAGTATCTCTTATGACAGAGAAATACCATTCCCGCAGGGAGGATATTTTAGGGGCCATAGGTCCGGCCATAGGCCTTCATGACTTTGAGGTGGGAGAAGAGGTTATCCTTGCCATGAAGCCCCTTTTCAGCGAAGAGGAATGGCCATCTCTCTATAGAAAAAAGGAGAACGGGAAGTATCTTTTCGGCCTGGCCGAGGCGAACCACTGTCTCATGAAGAAGGCAGGGCTTCTGAAAAATCACATCGAGGACTGCCATATTTCCACCTGGGCTGCCAATGACCTCTTTTATTCCTACCGGAAGGAAAAGGGAAGGACCGGGCGCCACATGGCGGTGCTCATGATGGAGCCATGAAGGAAGAAAGAACGGCCATTGTTACCGGCGCTTCTTCCGGCCTGGGCAGGGAGTTTGCCAGGAAAATAGGAGAAATGGGCCTTGCCGATGAAATCTGGCTCATTGCAAGAAGAAAGGAAAATCTGGAAAGGCTGGCGGAAACACTTTCCGTGAAAACAAGGATCCTTCCCCTTGACCTTCTGGATGATGATTCCTTTGCTGCGCTGGATAAACTCCTCACGAAGGAGAAGCCGAATATGTCCCTCCTCGTCAATAATGCAGGAAGGGGGACGGCCATTTCCTTTACAAAGGAAGATATGACGGATATGAGGGACACGGTGAGGCTCAACGCAGAGGTGCCAGTGAAGCTTACCCGTCTCTGCCTGCCTTACATGAAAAGGGGCGGTGGCATTATCAACGTATGCTCTGCAGCCGCCTTCGTGCCGCTTCCGGGGCTTTCAGTGTACAGCGCATCCAAAAGTTTTCTGCTTTCCTTCAGCCGTTCCCTTGGAAGGGAGCTCAAAGGACGGAGCATTTCGGTCACCGCTCTCTGCCCCTACTGGATTGAAGACACGGAGCTCATGGAAAAGGCAGGGATTTCCACCCATCCCTTGGGGATGCTGAAGGCAGAGGATGTGGCGGAAAGGGGACTTTGGGATAACAGAAGGGGAAAGGAAATATCCATTCCCGGCGTTATGGGCAGGCTCACCCGGCTTTCGGCGGCTTTGTTTCCTCTGCCGGTGCTTCTCTTTTTTAAAAAACTGTTTCGTGCATGAAAAAACTTCGGATACCGGATGGTTCCGAAGTTTTTGATTTTAAGGAAGCACTGATTAATTCGAAGAATCGAATTTCATATGTATTTTTATCCAATGCTTTGTCATAAGCCTCCTTAAATAGCTCGCTATTCGCGTCGGCTTATTCCTCGCATTGAATAAAAATGCAAGAATGAAATTCGATAACGATTTAATCAGCGCTTCCTTAATGAAATGTATTGTTTCCAAGAATGGGATGGACGGCGGGCTTCAAACTCCGTTTTTCGATGATGTCCAAGGCTTCTTCCATGGTTACATCGCTGCTGCGGTCTTCCGTTTCATAGACCAGCATGGGAGAAGAAGCGTCCAATTCGCTTCCCGGAAGGTAGATGTATTCCCTGTTTCGGCTGTCGCCGTAAATATATCCCGCCAGCAGGCGGCTTTCTGCCAGTTTATGCATGGGGTTCCTCCAGGTCGCAGATGAAATGGGGTTTGAAATCCAGGTAGTCCGCCGAGGTAAGGTGCAGTTTGATGCCGCAGAGTTCTTCCGGCAGGTTGGTGAAATTGGAGGCGCCATGGATGTGGCCGTAAATGCAGTCGGTCACATGATGGGCCTTCATGATTTCTATCATGTGGGATGGATTTCTTGCCTCGTCAAAGGGGGGGTAATGGAGCACCGCCATAATGCGGGGGGCTCCGGTCTTTTCCGCCAGCACAAGGGACCGCTCCAGACGGCCTTCTTCTCTGGCAATGATGGGTTTGTCCGCTTCTGTGAGCTTGGGGGAGGTTTCCGATATCCAGCCCCTGGTGCCGGCCAGAGCCACGCCTCCGGTTTCAATGGTGGAGTTGTGCAGGAATTCCAGCATGCCGTCGGTCATTCTTGTCATTTTGGTTACCGTGTCCCACCAGTAGTCATGGTTTCCGCGGACCACAATCTTCCGTCCCGGAAGGCGGCCCAGCATTTTCAAATCAGCAATGGCGTCGTCCATGTTCATGGCCCAGGACAAATCTCCTGCCATAATGACCGTATCCTCTTCATGGATGGTTTCCATCCATGAAGCAATGATTTTTTCCCGGTGGTTCTTCCAATGGGCGCCGAAAATGTCCATGGGCTTCGTAGGCGGGTCGCCGGACAGGTGGAAATCGCTGAAAGCGTATAATTTCATAAAGTCTGTTACTCTCCGAAGTATTTGTCCGATGCCAGTGTTTCCATCATCCGCTTCTTGCTGTCACTGTCCATGACATGGGTAATGCGGTAGCCCATGTACAGGGGGCTGGCGGTGTAGCGGGGGAATATTTTGGCATGGATATGCTTAAAGTAATGATAAAAGAAGATGTTGTAGCTGGTGCAGGGCAGGGGGAAATCGTGAAGCACGAAACGGGCCAGGGTCTGGATGGTGTCGGCAAACCGGTCCGGTGAAGCGTCCTTCTTCAATGTCACATTCAGTTCCCCCATGCAGCTTAAGGGGTAGTCGGAAATGGAGGCATAGCAGTCCTCATCTTCGTGAACCAGGGGGCCCAGGAAATTTTCGCCCAGGATATTGTCCCGATAGTCATAATTTTCCAGCCCGATAATTTGGGAATGGGGATGGCGCTGGGAGCCGCCGGAGCCGGGGCCGTAGTTTCTGAAATAAAGGACCGACTTGAACCGTTTGTCCCCTTCCAGCTTCAGCCAGTGGGAAAGGCCGAAGGAAATAACCTCATGGAGCTTTTCCGGTCCGTAGGTGGAGAGCTCTCCATTGTGGTCCGATGTTTCCACAATCACCGTGGGCCAGGTCTTTTCAAACACAGGAAACTTATTCATGAGCCAGATGATGTCGCCCTGCTTTTCCAGAATGCCTGTGAGCTTTTCCGGATGACAGAAGGGACAGATTTTCTGGGTGCCGGAATGGGGCTTCCGGCTGCCGATTGCCAGGTTGAACGTTATAGGTGTATTCATAGCTGTATCCTCATCTTTCCTTTTTCATTATAGCACAGTGGAGGGAAGAGATAGATTCACCTTCCTGTAAAAGGCAGGTAAAAAAGGAGTATGCTTCCGGCAGCTATTTTTCTGCTTGACAAAGGAAGCAGAATCAGCTAATATATTGTCATAGCATTCCTTTAACGAAATAAAGTAATAAAGAGAGGTAAAAATTATGAAGCTGAAAAAAATTGTCATTGCAGGGGTTCTGGCACTGGGTGCCGCAGGTCTCTTGGCAGGCTGCGGCGGGGATAACAAAGCAGGGAGCGCTGCTAAATCAGCTGCTGCCGGTGCAAAGCCCACGAAGATTATAGCCGGTATGGATGATACCTTTGCTCCCATGGGTTTCCGGGACGACAGCGGTAAAATTGTAGGCTTTGATATTGATATGGCAGATGCCATTTCCAAAGAAATCGGCGTACCCATCGAATTCAAACCTATCGACTGGGCATCCAAGGAAACAGAACTGAACTCCGGCCGCATCGACTGCATCTGGAACGGTTTCACCATGACACCGGAAAGGCAGAAGAAACTGGCCTTCACCAAGCCTTACATGGACAATATCCAGGAATTCGTGGTGCTGAAGGACTCTCCCGTCCAGAGCATGGCTGATCTGAAGGGCAAGAAGATTACCATTCAGGAAGCCTCCACCGCTGAAACCGCACTGAACCGGGATCCCCAGCTGAAGGCAGCCTTCGCAGAAGTGAAAGCCTATCCGGACCTTACCGCCTGCTTCATGGACCTGGAAAGCGGCCGCTGCGATGCAGTGCTCTCGGATACGGTGCTGAATGAATACTACATGACCAAGAAGCCCGACACCTTCCGCGAACTGCCGGACCAGGTATCCAAAGATACCTTCGCCATCGGCATCAAGAAGGATAACCAGGCACTGGTGGACCTCCTGAATCAGGGCATTGACAAGGTCATCGCCAACGGGGAAGCTGCCAAGATTTCCCAGAAATGGTTCGGCAAGGACGTTGTGCTGAAATAAAATATCCTTTTCCTGCTCTGCAGGGGAAATGAAAAAGCATCACCGGAGCGGGCCCTTTCCCCTCCGGTGATTTCCTTTTTTCTGTAAAATTCTATTTCTCTGTCTTGTTAAATGAATGAAGGCAGTGTATGATATTCATGCATGCATAAAAAGGCCTTTGCCTTTCGATTTTTCTAAGGAGTTACTGATGGATTATATCATTCACATTCTGCCCAACATGTTTGCAGGGCTGGGCGTTTCAGCCAAAATCTTCATATTGACCTTCGTGCTGGCCCTGCCTATCGGTATCCTGCTGGCCATGGTCCGTATTTCCCATGTGGCGGTATTCAGGAAACTGGCGGCCATATACATTTACGTCATGCGAGGAACGCCCCTCATGCTGCAGATTATGTTCATTTACTACGGCCTGCCCCTTATGCTTCATGTGCAGGTCAGCGATTTCCCGGCGGCCATCCTGGCCTTTGTAGCCAACTACGCTGCCTACTTTGCGGAAATCTTCAGAGGCGGCATCCAGTCCATCAGCAAGGGACAGTATGAAGGGGCCAAGGTGCTGGGCTTCAGCTACCGGCAGACCATGTGGCACATCATCCTTCCCCAGGTGGTGAAGCGGGTCATCCCGCCTCTTGGCAATGAAACCATTACCCTTCTGAAGGATACCTCCCTGGTATACATCCTGGCCATGAACGACCTCATGCGCGTGACCCGCGCCTTCGTACAGCGTGACTTCGACACCACCCCCTTCCTGGTGGCCGCCGTATTCTACCTGGTGTGCACCGCCGTGCTTACCAGAATCCTGGCATATGTGGAAAAACGGTATGCCGTATATGAAGAATGAGGAGGCGGCAAATGAGCTTTATTGAAATGAAAAATATCCGGAAGGATTTCGGAAAGCAGACCATCCTTCATAACGTGAATATGACCCTGGAAAAGGGCGAAGTCCTTTCCATCATCGGCCCCTCCGGCGCCGGCAAGAGTACGCTGCTCCGCTGCCTGATTCATCTGGAAACCATCCAGGGCGGCTCCATCCTGGTAGACGGAGACTACCTGGCGGAAGAAAAAAACGGCGCCATGGTGTATGCCGATGAAGCAAAGCAGAAAAAAATCCTCGGAAAAATGGGCATGGTCTTCCAGTCCTTCAACCTTTTCCCCCACATGACGGTGCTTGATAACATTATGGCGGCGCCTATTTACGTGAAGGGCATGAAGAAGGAAGAAATCCGTCCTCTGGCAGAGGAACTCCTCAGTAAGGTGGGCCTTCTGAACAAGAAGGACGTATACCCGGGAAGCCTTTCCGGCGGGCAGAAACAGCGTGTGGCCATTGCCAGAGCCCTGGCCATGAACCCGGATATCATGCTCTTTGATGAACCTACCTCGGCTTTGGATCCGGAACTTACGGGGGAAGTGCTGAAAACCATCCAGCAGCTGGCGGACGAAAATATGACCATGGCCATTGTGACCCATGAAATGGCCTTCGCCAAATCCGTTTCCGACCGCATCCTTTTCATGGTGGACGGAAAGGTGGAGGAAGAAGGCACCAGCGAAGAGGTCTTCGACCATCCGAAAAACGAACGCACCCGGGCTTTCCTGAAATCCATCCTGCGGGCCTGAAATCATCCATCAAAAAAGACTGCCCTTTCGCAGTCTTTTTTTGATGGATGATTTTCAAAGTCCCAGGGCCACGCCGGCGGCTGCGGAGATGGCGATATAAATGATGGGGTGCCAGCGGAATTTCACGAGGGCCCCGTAGATGAGAAGGGCCAGGATGAGGGAGGGCCAGCGGATGAGGGAAGCGGCACTGCCGGTTTCCGCAAATAAGGGCAGATTCAAAAGGGAAATCTTTGCCACCCCCAGTCCGGCGGCTGCAATGAGGGCGGTGGAGGCAGGGCGGAGACCGTAGAAAATGCGGCCCATGATTTCCGATTCCTTGAATTTCTTCAGGATGGAATAAACGATGGAAATGACGATGATAGCCGGCGCCGTGAGGGACAGGGTGGTATAAATGCCGCCGGGAATGCCCAGGGCCTGGAAGCCGGCGTAGGTGGCCATATTGACACCCAAAGGACCGGGGGTGGATTCGGAAATGGCAATCATGTTGGCAATGTCTTCCGCCGTGAACCAGCCGGTACGCTGGGAAATGTCATAGAGGAAGGGAAGGGTGGCGAGACCGCCGCCTACGGCAAAGAGGCCTGCCTTGAAAAATTCCCAGAACATCTGGAGCCATATCATCTGGAAGCACCCTCTTTCTTTGCTTTCTTAACGGAGGGCATAAGGAAGAACCCTGCCATGCCTGCGGCGATGACAGAAAATACGGGGGACACGGGAGCAAAGAGGGAAATCAGAAGAATGGCAAGGAAAATGAAGAGGGTCCTTTTATCCTTCACCGATTTCCTGCCCAGTTTAATGACCGCATCCAGGATGAGGATGCATACGCAGGCCCGGATGCCCGTAAATGCATGGGCCACGTAGGGATTTTCTTCAAACTGGGTGAGGAACATGGCAATGACGGTGATGATGATCATGGAAGGGGTGATGACGCCGATGGTGGCGAAAATGCCGCCCCAGAAGCCTTTGAGCTTGAGGCCGATGAAGGTGGCCACGTTCACCGCAATCATGCCCGGCGTCACCTGGCCCAGGGCATAGTAGTCCATGAGCTCCTCCTCCGTGGCCCAGTGGTGGTTGTCCACCACCTCCCGCTGGAGAATGGGAAGCATGGCGTAGCCGCCGCCGAAGGTGACAGCCCCCATTTTTGCAAAAATCAGAAACAGCTGTAATAGTAATTTCATCCTGTCCATCCTTTCCTGCCGGCTATACAATAAGTTTTAGTGTATACAATTCAACCGGGCTCGAAATTAAATATTGCATATTTAATGGAATACATGTATCATAGCAGGTATGAAGGCATATGAAAAATATTGATTTCATCAAAAACCATATGGAGAAGATATAGATGGACCTAAGGCAGCTCAGATACTTTAAAACCATTATAGAAGAGGGCACCATTACCGGTGCCGCCAGGAAGCTCCATATTTCCCAGCCGCCACTCTCCAGCCAGATGCACCTTCTGGAAAAGGAACTGGGCACCACCCTTTTTGAAAGAGGGGCCCGGCAGGTGGTGCCTACGGAGGCGGGAAGCCGGCTGTACCGGTATGCAGTGGAAATGCTTGACCTGGAAACGGCGGCCCGGGAGGAAATCGGCACGCTGAAGACCGGGCACCAGGGCATCCTTCGTCTGGGTATGGTGTCCTCCGGCGGCCATGGAGAACTTTACCGGCTCCTTCGGGAATACAGGGACCGCTATCCCCACATCCAGATTAAGGTGTATGAAGGAAACAGCTATGAGCTCTTAGAGCAGCTCCGGAAGGGGAAGGTGGATGTATCCCTCCTGCGCTCTCCCTTTTCCCTCTACGGTCTGGACCTTATCTCCCTGGGAAAGTCCGCCATGGCCGTAGGCGTTTCTAAAAAGGCCTTTTCCTTCTTTAGGGGAGGAAGCCTTCATCTTGGGGATTTGGGGGACATGCCCCTCATCCTTTACAGGCGGTGGGAGAAAATCATACTGGAGGAGTGCGGGAAAGAAAAGTACCGCCCCGATGTGTACTGCGTGGCCGACGATGCCAGAACCTGCAGGGAATGGGCGGAGGAAGGACTGGGGGCGGCGGTGGCGCCGGTGACGGTGCTTGAAAAAAGCAGGGACCTTACTTTGGGGATGCTTTCTGAAGAGTCCCTGTTGTCGAATCTGTACCTGGCCCGGCGGAAGGGGGAAATCCATGCCCAGAGCGCCCTCCTTTTCTTCCGCCTGGCGGAAAGCTTATCGGAAAATGGTATTTCATAAAGAAAACCGGCGGAAAAACCGCCTTTTTCCATAATCTTTATCGAAAAATTTGTTTTTTTAAAGCCTTTATGCTAAAATATAACTTGCGATTTATCGTACATGAAAAGGACCAAAAAAGGTATCATTTGTCGGTAAGCCGACTTAAGGAGGAATATTTTTTATGAACGTAAAAGTAGAGGCACTGGATCAGCACAAGGTTTCTGTAGGCATCGAACTGCCGGCTGAAGTTGTACAGAAAGGATTCAAGAGAGCGGTATCCCGCATTGCCAACCAGGTAAGAATCCCCGGTTTCCGTAAGGGCAAGGCAAGCCGCAAAATCCTGGAAATGCATTTCGGCAAGGAAGCCATTGAAGCAGAAGCCAAGGACATTGTCATCAACGAAGCCGTAGACGCAGCACTCCGTCAGGAAAAGCTGATTCCCGTCACCGCTCCCGATGTGAAGGAAGACAAATTCTCCGAAGCAGAAGGTGCCGCTTTCACTGCTACTTTCGTAAAACGTCCGGAAGTGGAACTGGGCGAATACAAAGGCCTGGAAGCTGAAAAGGCATCCCCCGAAATCACCGATGACCAGGTGATGGCACAGCTCAAAGGCGCTGCTGAACAGAATGCAAGACTAGAAAAGGCAGAAGAAGGCACAGAACTGAAGAAGGGCGACTTCGCAGTTATTGATTTCAAAGGCACCATTGACGGAAAGCCCTTTGAAGGCGGCGAAGGCAAGACCTATCCTCTGGAAATCGGTTCCCAGAGCTTTATCCCCGGCTTCGAAGACCAGCTGGAAGGACATAAGGCCGGCGACGATGTAACCGTTAAAGTAACCTTCCCGGAAAACTACTTCGTAGACGCACTGAAGGGCAAGGAAGCAGAATTTGAAGTCCATATCAGCGACGTAAAGCGCAAACAGCTTCCTGAACTGAATGATGATTTCGCTAAATCCATCAGCCAGTTTGAAACCATGGATGAACTGAAGGCTGCTGTGAAACAGCAGATGCAGCTGCAGGCATTCCAGCAGGCAGAAGAAGCTTACCATGAAGCTCTCGTTAACCAGGCTGTAGCCAATGCCAAGGTTGATATCCCCCAGGAAATGGTGGAACAGCGCATTGACGAAATCGTGGACGAAATGAAACTGAACATGGAATCCAGAAACACCACCATGGAAGAATACCTGAAGAACATCGGCCAGACCATGGAACAGCTCCGCAAGAACTATGAAAAGATGGCTGCTGAACAGGTACGTCAGGGACTGGTTCTGGAAACCATTGCTGACAAGGAAAATCTCACCGTGACCAACGAAGATCTCTCCATGGAAATATACAGCATGGCTCATCAGTTCAATGCTGACCCCAACGATGTCATGAAGATTATCAAAGACGAAAACCGCGTAGGCATGCTGGTCAATTCCGTACTCCGCAAGAAGGCAGCCGCTTTCATCTACGGCGCAGCCAAGAAGGCTGAAGCTGACAAGAAGGAAGCAGAAGAAGCCAAGGCTGAAGACAAAGCAGAAGAAGCTCCCAAGGCTGAAGAAGCTCCGAAAGCGGAAGAAAAGAAAGACAACTTTGAATCCATGACAGTAAAGGACCTGAAAGCCTATGCCGCAGAAAAAGGCATTGCCCTGGAATCCAAAGCTAAAAAAGCTGAAATCATTGAAACCATCCGTCAGGCAGAATCCAAATAATCTGCCTTCACGGCTGCTTATGAAGCACTGAATGGAATATCAGGAAACTGATTGTTTGTAAAAAGAGACGCGGGGTGAACCGGCGTCTCTTTCGACCATATGGAAAAAACGGAATTTCATGGAGAAATTCCTGTATCCAAGAAAGAAAGGTGTGACCACTATGGCATATGTACCCATCGTAGTTGAGCAGACAGCACAGGGAGAAAGGTCCTATGACATTTACTCCCGCCTTCTGAAGGACCGCATCATATTCCTGGACGGCCAGATTGAAGACCACATGGCCAATGTCATCATTGCCCAGCTCCTCTTCCTGGAAGCAGAAGATCCGTCCAAGGATATCCATCTTTACATCAACAGCCCCGGCGGCGTGGTAACCGCAGGGCTGGCCATTTACGATACCATGCAGTATATCCGCCCCGATGTATCTACCATCTGCATCGGCTCCTGCGCCAGCATGGCAGCGGTGCTTTTGACCGCCGGTGCCGCCGGCAAGCGCTATGCACTGCCCCATTCCAACATTATGATTCACCAGCCCCTGGGCGGCGTACAGGGACAGGCTACGGAAATCGAAATCCATGCCCGTGAAATCCTGCGCCTTCGGGAAGAACTGAACGGCATTCTTTCCAAACACAGCGGACAGCCGCTGGAAACCATTGCCAGGGACACGGAAAGGGACAATTTCATGACCGCCGAAATGGCAAAGAACTATGGCCTCATCGACCAGATTCTGACCCGCAATGATTTGCAGAAAATGACTGCCAAATAAAGGAGGTTTCCATTGAACAGGAAAAATGAAGGAACTCCGGTCTGCAGCTTCTGCGGCCGCTCCGGGGATGAAGTGGAAAAACTGATTGCCGGCCCCGGCGTCTATATCTGCAACGAATGCATCGAAGTGTGCTCCAATATCCTCCGGGAAGAGCTGAAGGCAGACAAGAAAAAGGCAGCGCCCCATTTCAAGCTGCCTACGCCGGAAGAAATCAAGAAATACATGGACCAGTATGTCATCGAACAGGACGATGCGAAAATGGCACTGGCCGTGGCTGTGTACAACCACTACAAGCGCATTGAACACGAAGGGGAAGACGATGATGTGGAGCTGCAGAAGTCCAACATCATCATGCTGGGGCCCACCGGCAGCGGCAAGACACTCCTTGCCCAGACCCTGGCCCGTTTCCTGGATGTACCCTTTGCCATCTCCGACGCCACCACCCTTACGGAAGCCGGCTATGTAGGGGAAGACGTGGAAAACATTCTCCTCCGCCTCATCCAGGCGGCGGACTACGATATCGACAAGGCGGAACGGGGCATTGTCTATATCGATGAAATCGATAAAATCGCAAGGAAATCGGAAAACCCCTCCATCACCAGGGACGTATCCGGCGAAGGGGTGCAGCAGGCCCTGCTGAAGATTCTGGAAGGCACCGTGGCCAGCGTACCGCCCCAGGGCGGCAGGAAGCATCCGAACCAGGAAATGATCCAGATCGACACCACCAATATCCTCTTCATCTGCGGCGGCGCCTTTGCAGGCATCGACAAGGTCATTGACCGCCGTCTCACCAAGAGCGTCATGGGATTCGGTGCGGATATCGAGAAGAAGGATGAAAAGGACATGGCAGAGCTCCTGCAGCAGGTGCAGCCGGAGGATCTCCTGAAATTCGGTCTCATTCCCGAATTTATCGGCCGTCTCCCTGTGATTGTTCCTCTCCATCCTTTGAATGAAGAGGCCCTTGTGAAGATTCTCACGGAACCGAAGAACGCCCTTGTCCGTCAGTACCAGAAACTTCTGGCCATGGACCATGTGGAACTGGAATTTGACGACGGCGCCATCCACGCCATTGCCCGCCAGGCCATCGAAAGAAATACGGGGGCCCGGGGACTTCGTGCCATCATTGAAAAAATCATGCAGCACGTCATGTATGAAATCCCCAGCATGAAGGACGTGGTGAAGTGCACGGTGACGGAAGAAGTGGTGAAGAACCACTCCGAACCCATCCTCACGAGGAAGGACAGCTGATTTGATTCTGCAGAATATGGAAGCGCCCTGCACTTCCGGAAAGCCGGAGCCCATAGCTCCGGCTTTTGTGACCTCTGTGAGGGGGTTACATAAAAGAGATTAAGGATTTTAATAAAATAAGGAATTCATACTCTTCCATGTGTTACAATAAACTGGGGAAGCTGTGCGACAGCAGAACTTTCCCGGTATGGAGGAATCATATATGAGTGAAAACACAAAAGAAAACAATGGACTCACCCTGCCGCTGGTACCGTTGAGGGACATTGTGGTTTACCCGAAAATGACGGTAAACCTTGATATAGGCAGGAAAGATTCGGCCGATGCCGTGCGCCTGGCCAGCAGGGGCGACCGCTACATCGTGACAGCCCTGGAAAGACAGGGCGCTGACTCGCCGGATGATGTGTACCTGACCGGTACGGTGGTGAAAATCAGCCAGATGATCCAGCTCCCCGGCGGACTGGTGCGGGTGCTGGCAGAAGGGGTTTCCCGGGTGAAAATCCTTTCTTACGAAAGGGACAGCCGCTGCCTCATGGCAGAGGTGGATGACCTGGAAGACATTATGCCGGACGACGAACTGAAGGCGGAAGCCTACAGAAGGACCATTCTGAAGGCCTTCTTCGAATGGCTCCGCAGCACCAAGCAGGGCCTTCCCGACGAACAGATGGACCAGCTCAAGCAGATTACGGACCCCGGCGAAACGGCGGATTTCCTTTCCGCCCAGCTTATCCTTTCTCCAAGGCAGCGCCAGGACGTGCTGGAGGAAATCAACGTCATGGAAAGGCTCCGTCTGGTTCACCGCCTGCTGGACCAGGAAATCCAGATCGGACGGCTGGAAGCGGAAATCAATGGCGACGTCCGCGCTAAAATGGACAAAGAGCAGCAGGACTACTACCTGCGCCAGAAAATCAAGTCCATCCATGACCGCCTGGGCGATACGGTGAGCCAGGAAAAGGAAGCGGACGATTACAGGAAGAAACTGAAGGACTCCGGCATTCCTGAAGAATTCAAGGCAAAAATCGGGAAGGAAATCGACCACTTGGCTGCCATGCCGCCGATGATGGCGGAAACTGCGGTGGCCAGAAACTATCTGGACTGGATTTTCAGCCTTCCCTGGGATACGGAAAGCCAGGACAAGCTGGACCTGAAGGAAGCGAAGAAGGTACTGGATCAGGACCATTACGGCCTTTCCAAAATCAAGGAAAGAATCCTGGAATACCTGGCAGTCCGCGTGCTGGCACCGGATGCAAAGGCTCCCATTATCTGCTTCGTCGGACCGCCAGGCGTAGGCAAGACCTCCCTGGCCCAGTCCATTGCCAACGCCATGGGGCGGAAATTTGCCCGCATTTCCCTGGGCGGCATTCATGATGAAGCGGAAATCCGCGGTCACCGCCGCACCTACATCGGCGCCATGCCGGGCCGGTTCATCGAAGCCATCGGACAGGCAAAGACAAAGAATCCCCTTATTCTGCTGGATGAAATCGACAAGGTAGGTGCAGACTTCCGGGGCGACCCCGCATCGGCCCTGCTGGAAGCGCTGGATCCGGAGCAGAACAGGGCTTTCCATGATAATTACATCGACATTCCCTTCGATTTATCCAAAGTGTTCTTCCTGGCCACCGCCAACACGGTGTCCACTATTCCGCCGGCCCTTCTTGACCGTATGGAACTCATCGAGCTCACCGGCTACACGGAAGAGGAAAAGGTGAAGATTGCCAAACAGTACCTTATTCCCCGGCAGATGAAGAGAAACGGCCTCAAGGCAAAGGACATCCGTTTCACGGACCTTCTCATCCGCCGTGTCATCGAAGGCTACACCAGGGAAGCGGGAGTCCGGGAACTGGAAAGGACCATCGGCTCCCTCTGCCGCAAGGTGGGGAAGAAAATCGTGCTTGAAGATGACAGCCTTCCTGCCCTGAATTCCAAAACACTGGAAAAATACCTGGGCCCTGTGAAATTCATGCCCATGGCGGAAGAACATCCCGATGCCGTAGGCAGGGTGAACGGCCTGGCCTGGACCATGGCAGGCGGCGAAGTATTGGATACGGAAGCAGTCACCATCAAGGGTAAGGGAAACCTCATCCTCACGGGACAGCTGGGAGATGTGATGAAGGAATCGGCAGAAACGGCTTATACCTACATCCGCAGCCGTGCCAAGGAGCTGGGCCTTAAGGACGATTTCTATGAAACCCTGGATACCCATATCCACCTGCCGGAAGGGGCAGTGCCCAAGGACGGTCCCTCCGCCGGCGTCACCATGGCCACCGCCATGGCCTCCGCCTATACCGGAAGAAAGGTGAGAGGCGACACCGCCATGACCGGGGAAATCACCTTAACCGGCGAAGTTCTTCCTATCGGCGGCGTGAAGGAAAAGGTACTGGCAGCCAACCAGTTTGGCATCAAACAGATTCTCCTTCCTGAAAAGAATAAGCGGGATTTGGAAGAACTGCCGGCTTCGGTGCGGGAAAAGCTCCATTTCGTATATGTGAAGAATGTGGATGACGTACTCAGCCACGCCCTGGTGAAATAAGGAAGCGCTGATTGAATCGGTGCTTCCAGGACACATAAGATCCGGATACCCCGGCAGTAAGGAGGCAAGCCCTTGTCAGAAATCAAAAAAATGGATGAATTTCATATATTTTCTTCCGCCTACGTCCGTGCTGCAGTGAATCGCAGCCAGTATGTGAATGACGGCAGGAAAGAAATCGCCTTCATCGGACGGTCCAATGTGGGAAAATCATCCCTCATCAACTCCCTCTGCGGCAGGAAGAAACTGGCCTTTGTGAGCAGGGAGCCAGGAAAGACCAGAACCATCAACTACTACGCCATCCAGTCCAGAAGGATGGAAGAGGAAGAAGAAGTGAGGCAGGACTGGTACCTGGTGGACCTGCCGGGGTATGGATTTGCCAAGACAAGCCAGCAGAACAAGGACAGCTGGTCCGCCTTCATTGCAGACTACCTGGAACATTCTCCCACCCTTCAGATGATTGGTCTTTTGATTGACCTCCGCCATCCCGGCCTTCCCATCGACATGAAAGCCTACGAATGGCTCCGCTCCATTGCCCCTTCCCTCCAGATTATCGGCACCAAAGGGGATAAGCTGAAACGGAATGAACTGGTGAAGAATAAAAAGCTTCTGGAAAAATATTTTCCCGGAGATTATCCGCCCATTGCCTACTCCGCCTTAACCGGCGAAGGCAGGGATGACCTCCTGAAAGTCATTGAAGGAAAGATATGTGACTAGCATGAAAAAGACACTTTTCCTCACCGCCCTTCTGGCGGCTGCGTCCATCACCGGCTTTGCCTACAACCTGTACGCGCCGAACTCCTTCGACCCGGTGAGTCCCAAATCCTGGGATTACCGGACCGTGGAAACCCTCTGCCGGGAAGGAAAAGCCCCTTCCTATACCTCCGATTTCTTTAGCCGTGGCAGTATCACCCGCTATGAGCTGGCCAGCGTCATCAAGGATATGCTGGAACACCATGATGTAAAGGACAAAGACCATGAAAGCCTCATGAAGCTCAAGAAGGAATACGCCAGGGAACTGGAAGCCCTGGGGTACAAGGAAGAAAAGAAAATCCCCGAAGGCAGACCGATGCTGGAAATGGGCGGCGATGGAAGAATCCGCTATAACAGTGACGGCGATGCCGACGGAAGAGTCCGTGTCAACACTGTCTGGCACATCGGCGATGACACCACCGTCAATGCCGGAGGAACGAAGAATGTAGACTGAAAAAACGGGATACCCTGGAAATCCATGGTATCCCGTTTTTTTATGCTTCCCTAGTACACCGCCAGGTACCAAAGTATAAGCACAGCAAGGAGCACCAGGTTGTACAGGGAAAAGAGGGTCAGGTACTCCTTCTTTCCGGCGGAGGGGATATTGGCGTAGGCCTTGAAGGAAATGAGGCTGGCCATGGAGGCGATGAGGGTGCCCAGGCCGCCGATGTCCACGCCAAGGAGGAGGGGCGCTGCATTGTCTGTATAGGAAGAAAGCATGACTGTGGCCGGTACGTTGCTGATGAACTGGGAAAGGAGAAGGGATACCCAGAATTCATGGCCCGTGAGAACTTCCCGGGCCACGGTGCTGATGACGTCCATGCGCCCCAGATTTCTTACGGCCATAAAAAGAAGGGCGAAGAGGAGGAGCAGCTTATAATCCACATGGAAGAAGACGCCCCGGTCCAGAAGGATCATGGCCGGCACCACCGCCGCCATCACCAGGGGCAGCGGGATGAGACGGAGAACGTGAAGAATGCACAGGAGAAGAAGGAAAAGAAGGAGCAGCGATTTCTTCTTTGGCACCACCATTTCCATGGGAGGCAGGGCGGGAGCCCTGTCCTTTGGAAAAAGGCATCCTGCCAGGTAGATGAGGACGCCGCTGATAAGGACCACCGGCGCCGTAATGGAAAGAAAGGCAGGAAGGGACAGGTGGTAGAAATCGTAAATGAATAGATTCTGCGGATTTCCTATGGGCGTAAGGGCGCTGCCCATATTGGCGGCTATGGTTTCCAGGGTGATCAAAGGAATCAGGAGCATCCTCTGCCGGATTTCGATGAAGATGGAAATGGAAAAGGGAACGAAAATGATGAGGGATATGTCATTGGTTATGACCATGGAAGAGAAAAAACAGGCGAATATGAAAAAGCGGGCCATTTTACGCACCGTCGTTTTCCCTGCAAAGAAATCAAGGCAGAGAGCCCGGGGGATGCCCCATTTCCCGATTTCTGCGGTAATAGTCATGAGGCAGAAAAGGATGCCCAGAAGGTTCCAGTTGATGCTTTCCAGAAGGCGGGAAGGGGAAAAGGGAACGAAGAAGCCTGTAAGCAGGGCAAAAAGGGCGGCCAGCAGCAGGTCCGCATATTTGGTTATCATGAAAAACCTCCAATGCAATAGGATGTCTCTGTTATTATAACGGAAAGTGGGCTGGTGGACTAGTGAGCTGGGGTGATACAGCTATCCGCTATCCGCTGTCCGCTTACCGCTTGCCGCTATCCGCCGACTTTTGGCTGTATTCCCGAAAGCAAGAGAGATGGCAGACATCAGACTATCAGACGCCTCTTTCCCGCCGATTGATATTTATCGACAGATGAATCACTGGCGGCGTTCACCAAGATTCTTCGCTTCGTTCAGAATGACTTGCTCGGCGGGAAGGCAGACCCGTAACGCTGACTATAAAACTCATCGCCGCCAAAGGCGGCGATACCACAACCCTCGGTCCCATGGGCCGTCAATCCTAAGAACCCTCCGGCCCAAGGGGCCGGTCAATCTTAAGAACCTTCCCCTCTAAACCCGGCCCGCCGCAGGCGGGCCATTCTCCCCTTTCTTTTTCATCACCCATGCATTATAATAAAGTCGTCAATTTCACAGGAAAATGGGCAACGAAGCCTGCGGCGTTGTTTTGCTGCGGGCTTTTTGGCTGAATTGCTTTATTTTTCCGGTTTCAAGGAGGCTTTTTATGTTCAGTTTAGCAGCACCCCATGCCAAGGGTAAAAGTGCGGAAGACAATATTTTTGCGGCCAACAACAGGGCCATTGCCCTGGCTGAGAAAATCGGCAATGATAAGGTGGTCAACGGTACGGTCGGTTCCATTCTGGATGAAGATGGAAATCTGGTGGTGCTGGATGTGGTGAAGGAAGCGCTGAAGGAGCTTTCTCCGAAGGAAATCTGTGCCTATGCGCCTATCCAGGGGTATCGGAAGTTCCTGGATGACTGCATTGACCAGTGTTTCGGCGAGTCCCGTCCTGAAGGCTATGTGGATGCCTGTTCCACACCCGGCGGCACCGGCGTGCTCCACCATGTGGTTCACAATTATTCGGAACCGGGGGACGAAGTGCTCATTACGGACTGGCACTGGGGCGCCTATGACAGTCTCATCGACGATAACAACCGCAGGGTGAGGAGTTTTTCCTTCCTCACCGAAGAAGGTCATTTCAATGGTCCCGCCTTTAAGGAAGCAGTGAAGGATATCCTGAAGAAGCAGGACAACATCGTCATCATTTTGAACGGCATTGCCAACAACCCCACGGGATACTGCATGTCCGTGGCTGAATGGCAGGAAGCGGTGGATGTACTGAAGGATGCCGTGGCCGATGGAAAGAAAAATGCCATTCTGGTTCCCGATGTGGCTTATTTGGACTACAGCGGCGAAAAGCAGGAATGCCGGAAGTTCTTCAAGGTCTTTGGCGGCCTTCCGAAGAATATCCTTGTGGTCTGCGCCTACACCCTGTCCAAGGGCTTCACCATGTACGGCCAGCGCATGGGCGCCATGATCGGTATTTCCTCCGACAAAGATGTGATTAAGGAATTCGTGGACATCAACCAGTACAGCAGCCGTGCTACCTGGTCCAACTGCAACAGCGCCGCCCAGAATGCCATGATTCATATCTGTGAAAATCCGGAGAAAATCAAGCAGCTCGATGAAGAAAGGGCCCGCTATTTCAAGCTGATCCAGGATAGGGCTGCCATCTTCATGAAGGAAGCAAAGGAAGAGGGCGTGAAATTTGTTCCTTATATTTCCGGATTCTTCATCACCATTCCCGTCACCCATTCCCAGGCGGTGTGCGATGACCTGGAAAAACAGAATGTATTCCTGGTACCTTTGAAGAAGGGCATCCGCCTGGCAGTATGCTCCGTATCCAAGGCCAAGATGGAAGGTCTGGCCCACAAGCTGGCGCTGGCCATCAAAGCGGCAGGGGCAGAGCAGTAACAGGAAATTGAGTTGAAAGGGAAGGGCCGGTTTCATTTCTGCAAAATCAGACTTAATGAATCGGTTTCCCATCAAAGGCCGGTCATGAATGATTCATCATGACCGGCCATTTCATAAGAAGGGAGAGAGGAATATGGAAAACTTATTTGCTGCGCTGAACGCGGTATTGAGCTTCGTCACTCCGGTTTCCGATTTTTTCTGGGATTTCCCTAAAATGTTCGGCTTCTGGAAGAATATTCCCATATTAGGGTCCTTTTCACTGGCCATCATCGTGCTGGTGGGGTCCGGCATTTATTTCACCATCCGCCTTGGCTTCATCCAGGTCAGGCTGTTTACCACCGGCGTCCATACGCTGGCATCAAAAAGAAGTATTAAGACCGGCATATCGCCGCTGGCAGCATTCCTTCTGAGCACCGCCATGCGCGTAGGCCCGGGCAATATGATCGGCGTCACCGGCGCCATTGCCGCCGGCGGTCCGGGAGCCCTCTTCTGGATGTGGGTTTCCGCTTTCTTCGGTATGGCCACCGCCTTTACCGAAGGCACCCTGGCCCAGATTTTTAAGGAAAAAAGAGGAAATACCTTCGTAGGCGGACTTCCTTTCTATGCCAGAAAGCTCTGCGGGAATAAGGTGTGGGTAGGCACTATCCTGTCTGTGGTTTACATCGTGTATGCCCTCATGTGCCTGCCGGCGCAGGGATTTAATGTAGTCACTTCCGTAGGCGCCATGGCAGGGCTCATTGAAAATATCCAAATTCCTGTGCAGTCCACCTTCTACTATGTGGTTTCGGTGCTTGTCATCCTTCTGGTGGCCTTCATGGCCTTCGGCGGCATCCGCCGAGTGTCCCACTGGGCAGATATCCTGGTGCCGGTGATGGCTGTTATTTATGTGGTTACCGCGGTACTGCTGATTCTCTTTAATCTGGACAGTGTCCCCTATTTCTTTAAAGCCGTGTTAGCAGGAGCCTTCAAACCGGAAGCCATTTTCGGGGGATTCCTGGGCACCGCCCTTCTGCAGGGGGTAAAGCGGGGCCTCATGTCCAACGAAGCCGGCCAGGGCACCATTACCATGGCCGCTGCATCCGCCGAAGCCCATCATCCCTGCGAACAGGGCATTATTTCCGCTCTGGGCGTATTCCTGGATACCCATGTTATCTGCACCATGACCGGCTTTATCATCGTCATGGCCCATGAATGGGCGCTGGATCCGGCGGCATGGAAAGCAGCCGGCACTTACAGCAAGTTCCTCCTCTCTGTGAACGGGCTGTCACCGGATATGCTGCAGGTACTGGTGCAGATTATGGTTTCCGTCTGCTTCTGCCTCTTTGCCTACACCTGCGTCATCGGCTTCGTTTCTTTCTCTGAAATTTCAGCCAACCGTATTTCTTCCTCCAAAGGATTCATCAACTTCATCCGGGGGCTCTGCATTTTCGTGGCAGCCTTCGGCATAGCCTGCAACATTGCAGGCTACGACCTGTCCAACCTGTGGGCCTTCTCCGATTTAGGAAATATCATCATGGTGTACTGCAACGTGCCCATGCTTTACCTGGGACTGAAATATGTCATCCGCGCTGCCCGTCATTACTCCAAAGACAGCAAAGCCTCCTTCGATTCGGAAAAGGTGCTTGGCATCAAGACGGCCTACTGGAACGGGGAAGAGAAATAAGCATAAAAAAACAGGAACGGTTTTCCGCTCCTGTTTTTTTTCATGCCTATGACCGCACCGGTTTCCGTTTCCTCTGCCGGAAGAATTTCTGCACATAGTAGGCAGCTGCTGCATAGAGGGAAAGGATAAGAAGGTGGCCGAAGGTAAAGGTCCAGAGGGTGACAGGAATGCTCCTTGCATTGGGGATGCGGAGAAGGAGAAGCCTGCTTCCTATGCTGTAATAAAGGGAGAAATAAATGCCCCCTGCTGCTATGAGAAGGAGAAGCACTTTATAGACAAGGGAAAGATGGGGGATTTTTCCAAAGCCCAGGCCCCTTTCCAGGCGGGAAAGGATGGCGCTCCAGTGAAGGCCCAGATGGAAGCCCAGGGCAATCAGCATGACATAGCCTGCCACATGATGGACCTGATGGGCGAGGAGCGGCGCCTTCTGCATGCCCGTGGGCAGGGTATGGGAAATCATGAGCCCGCTTCCCATGACCGCTGCAAAGGAGCCGAGGAGAAGCACATCTGCAAGGAACGTGAGCTTCCTGTCCATGTTCCACCGTCCCCGGCCAAGGGAAGCATACCACTGCCTGTTGAACCAGGTGTGGAGAAGAAAAAGAAGAAAGAAAACAATGGCCAGCGTTTCATGGCCGAAATTCCTCACGAAACGGTAGTCCAGGAGGACAAGAAAGGAAATCAGCATCCCCGTGTCCACTATCATTCGTTTGTTCATGATGACCTCCTTGTAAGGAAATATCTTCTGTTTATATTGTACCATGAAAAGAGAAGAAGCCCGGGGCTGCAGATGCAAGTGCCTGACGCTTTCCCGCTGCCTGGGATTCTGCAGTGGGCTGACCGAAACCTTCACTTTCAGGAATGCATCGGCTCCGTTCCATCATCATTTCGACGGTCGGAAACGGAGAAATTTACTGGCTGAATTGGTCTGCTGCTGATTGTCTCAATCGCGGCACGTACCATGCTTCTTCGCTTTGCTTGGAATGACGAGCAGGGCTGGAAGGTAATCCCGTAACGCTCTTTTTATACTCATCGCCGCCAAAAGCGGCGATACCATCACCTTCTGAACCTTCTGAACCCTTTGAACCCTTTGAACCCTTTGAACCCGGCCGCGAAGCGGTCCATGGACATATTTTCATTGCTACCGGCGGCGGGGTCCGATATAATAAAAGAAATGTAACCGATTTCATATACCGGAGGAATCCATGGGGAAAGTTTCTGAAAATGGTCTTTGTTCGAAGCAGCATATTCTGTACCTGCTCTATGCTACTCTTTTTCTGCTGCCTTTGAACCCCTTTCTTTTTTATGTCACCCTTCTGCCAGCCGTGGTGGCATGGCTGTATAACTGGAGGAAGAAGGGGGAAGTGGCACTTGCGCTCCCGCCTCTCTGGCAGCTGGGGGCTGTTTTTCTGGTGTGCTCCTTTCTGTCCGCCTTCGTGTCGAAGGACATGGCCTTTTCTTTCATGAACTGGGCGCTGCAGCCCTTGATGTATGCCTTGGTGTACCTTCTTATCTATACCACCGTTTCCACGGAGAAGGAAAAGGAGAAAGCCCTCTATGCCTTTTTGGCGGGAGCCGTGGTGACGGTGGTGTACGGATTTTTCCAGTATGCCAATGCGGCGGATATGGCGGCGGATATGGAAGCCCAGAGCTGGGTGGACCCGGAAAGGTTCCCCCTCCTTCGGAGGCGTATGTATTCCACCCTGGAGAACCCGAATCTTTTCGGTGCCTATCTTCTCATGATCATCAGCATCCTCACTGCCTTTACCTTACGGGAGAGGGCGGTGAAGAAAAAGACCGTCTTTGCGGTGATTCTTCTTTCCCTTCTTCTATGCCTGGCCCTTACCTATTCCAGGGGCGCCTGGGTCAGCCTGGCAGCCATCGTGCTGGGGCTTACTCTCTTTTATGATAAAAGGTTCGGCCTCCTCTTCCTTCTGGTGCCGGTGGTGCTGGCCTTCTACCACGGGCAGGTGGTGGAACGGTTCCTCTCCCTCTTTTCCGGGGAAGATACGTCCGTGGACCTGCGCTTTGCTCTGTGGGAAAGCACCATGGCCATGATAGAGGAGCATCCTCTTCTGGGCGTGGGCTGGGGGGCCTATTTCCTGGCCTATCCGGACTATAATTTCTTCATCCAGGAAGAGGGAGTGCTCATCTTCCACGCCCACAACATGTACCTCAACATGCTGGCAGAGGTGGGAATCCCCGGCGGCATGGCCTTTCTTTTGGCATTCTTTGCCCAGGGAATCCTCTGCTGGAGAAATTACCGCCATGGAAATGACAGCTTCACGAAATCCATGGGCCTTGGCGGCGTCCTCATGGTCATGGCCCTCTCGGTCATCAGCATGGGAGACCACGTCCTCTTCAGCCGCTCCGTGTCCTTCTGCTTCTGGAGCCTCTCGGCACTCTGCGCATCCTGCAGGAAGTGAACTGGTGTACTGGTGGGCTAGTGTACTAGTGGGCTGGTGGACTAGCTCACTAGCTCACTAGCTCACTAGATCACTAGATCACTAGCTCACTAATCCTTTTCCCCATTCATACATGATTTTGGCGCGATTCATAAATTTCCATATACATGTCATGGAAGGCTATAGATGGAAATATTTCAATTAATTTTGCGTCAATTAATCGAGGCATTTGTAAATATAGGGTTATGGGTCACGTAATCCATAATTTGTCTAATAGGAATTATTTATAATGGGTAAAAAGGATTTTGTAAGACAAATGGTTCATTTAGGGGGTTTTCATAGGGAAAAGTGTGTTATAATAATACTGGTGATTGAATGAGCCAAAATGCAGTCAGCAAAATCTTACGATTGGAGGGTTTGGTCTTGTGATTATAGTATTACTGTTTCCGGAGATACATAATCTTAAGATGAACTCATTCCACATGGATTAGGCGGCTGTTTTTTTTGAGGGTAAAAAGTTCTGCGGCAATGCTGACGAGAGTCATCAGGTTTTGCGGCTGCGGACTTTTATATAATTTATTTTTCATTTTTGGGAGGATGATAGTAATGATCGACACCAATGATAGTGAATTCCTTAGCAGAATCGAAGACAAAGGTCTTCTCTCCAAGGTATGCGATGCCAAGACTGCAGCTAAAATGTTCAGTGCTGGCGATATCATCGGTATTTCCGGATTTACGCCCTGCGGCTATCCGAAAATTACAATGCATGAACTCGCAGAACGCATGAAAGAGACTCCATTCCAGGTCGACATCTGGACCGGCGCATCCACCGGTTCCCAGATTGATACCGAACTGGTTGCTGTAAACGGCATCAGAAACCGTATGCCTTACCAGACCAATGCCAACCTGAGAAAAGCTATCAATGCAGGCAAGGTAAACTACTACGATCTGCACCTGTCCCATGTTGCACAGCAGGTACGTGCCGGCTTCTTCACCAACGTAAAGGGTGAACATGTAACAGGCCCGGATTTTGCAGTAGTTGAAGTCTGCAAGATCGGACCGAACGGCGAACTTTATCCGACAACCGCTATCGGCAACTCTCCGGTATATGTTGACACTGCAAAGAAAGTCATTGTAGAAGTCAACACCACCCAGCCGCTGGACCTGGTAGGCATGGCTGATATTTACATGCGTAAGAATCCGCCATTCTGTGAACCGATTCCGATTCTCCACGCCGGCGACCGCGTAGGCACCCCGTACATTCCTTGCGATCCCGCAAAGATCGTTGCTATCGTTCCATGCGATATGCCTGATGTAACCCGTACACTGGCTCCGCTGGATGATGATGCAGAAGCTATGGGCAACAACCTGGTTGACTTCCTGAAGAACGAAGTAAAACACGGAAGACTGCCGGAAAACCTGCTTCCACTGCAGTCCGGCGTAGGCAACGTAGCAAACGCTGTTATTCACGGCCTCGTTGAATCCGATTTCAAGAACCTCTCCGTATACACCGAAGTTATTCAGGATGGCATGTTCGACCTGATTGATAAAGACAAGATCGACATGATTTCCGGTACTTCCCTGTCCCCATCCCCGGATGGACTGAAACGCTTCTATGCTAACATCCAGAAGTACAACAAGAAGATCGTTCTTCGTCCGCAGGAAATTTCCAACAACGGTGAAGTTGTTCGTCGTATCGGCGTTATCGGCATGAACACCGCTCTGGAAATGGATATTTACGGCCATGTAAACTCCACCCATGTAACTGGCACCAAGCTGATGAACGGTATCGGCGGCTCCGGCGACTTCGCCCGCAACGCATTCCTGTCCTGCTTCTTCTGCCACAGCACCACAAAGGGCGGCAAGATTTCTGCAGTTGTTCCGATGTGCTCCCATGTTGACCACACCGAACATGATACCCATGTATTCATCTCTGAACAGGGTGTTGCAGATGTTCGCGGCCTGACCCCGAAGGAAAGAGCAAAGGTTATCATCAACAACGTTGCTCATCCGTCCTTCAGAGATCAGCTCATGGATTACTACGAAAGAGCATGCGCTGCCTGCGGCAACAGCCAGACCCCGCATCTCCTCCAGGAAGCATTCAAATTCCATGAAAGCCTGGCTGAAACCGGAGATATGCATTTCAAGAAATAATTTAATTTTTCAAGAAGTGCTTTAATACTTTACAAATAATCCAAATATTGTATAATTACCTATGGTGATAGCTGTCAATGACAGTGTCATACACATGGGTCTCGCAAGAGTCCGAAAGCTGCTGCAAGAAGATTCAAACGATCGCTGCAGCAGCGAAAGCCTTTGCGGAACCCTGACGGAAGTTTTCCCCGGAAATGGAACAAGAAGAGCACAAAGCCGCGGTTCCCATGAAAAAGGGACAGACTTCCAGATAGTTACATACTTACTTTTTTAGGAGGAAGATGAACTCATGTCTAACGAATCCCTGAAAGCTAAACTTGATGCCTACAATGCAGAATATGCAAAACAGGTTGCAAAACATCCGGAAAGAGTTGGTCTGAAACATAAGAACCTGTACACACCACTCGATCTCGAAGGTTTCGACTATGAAAGAGACCTCGGTTTCCCTGGTGAATATCCATACACCCGTGGCGTACAGCCCACCATGTATCGCGGCCGTCTGTGGACCATGCGTATGTACGCTGGCTTCTCCACCGCTGAAGAATCCAACAAACGTTATAAATACCTGATTGCTAACGGCGGCACCGGCCTGTCCGTTGCATTCGACCTCCCGACCCAGATCGGCTATGACTCCGATGACAAAATGTCTGCTGGCGAAGTTGGTAAAGTAGGCGTAGCTATCGACTCCCTCTACGATATGGAAAGACTGTTCGACGGCATTGATCTTGGCAAAGTTTCCACTTCCATGACCATCAACGCACCGGCTTCCGTCCTGCTGGCTATGTACATTGCAGTAGCTGAAAAACAGGGCGTTCCGGCATCCGCACTCCGCGGCACCATTCAGAACGATATCCTCAAGGAATACGCAGCACGCGGCACCTACATTTTCCCGGTTAAACCGTCCATGCGTCTGATTACCGATATCTTCGAATACTGCTCCGCAAACGTACCGAAGTGGAACACCATTTCCATTTCCGGCTACCATATCCGTGAAGCTGGTTCCACCGCTGCTCAGGAAGTTGCATTCACCATTGCCGATGGTATTGCTTACATCGAAGCAGCTCTGAAAGCAGGCATGAAGATTGATGAATTCGCTCCACGTCTGTCCTTCTTCTGGAACGCTCACAACAACGTACTCGAAGAAGTTGCTAAGTTCCGTGCTTCCCGTCGTATCTGGGCTAGAATCCTGAAAGAAAGATTCCATGCTGAAAACCCGAAGTCCATGAAACTTCGTTTCCACACCCAGACCGCAGGCTCCATGCTGACCGCTCAGCAGCCGAACAACAACATCATCCGTGTTGCTCTCCAGACCGCAGCAGCAGTTATGGGCGGCACCCAGTCCCTGCACACCAACTCCCGCGATGAAGCTCTGGCTCTTCCGACCACTGAATCCGTAACCATCGCTCTCCGTACCCAGCAGATCGTTGCTTACGAATCCGGCCTGGCTGACGTAGTTGATCCGCTCGGCGGCTCCTACTATGTTGAAGCACTGACCAACGCCATCGAAGAAGAAGTTATGGCTTACATCAAGAAGATTGACGAAATGGGCGGCGCTGTAGAAGCTATTGATAAAGGCTACATCCAGAAAGAAATTCAGGATTCTGCTTATGCTTGGCAGATGGCTGTTGAATCCGGCGAAAGAACAATCGTTGGCGTCAACAAGTTCACCATGGAAGAACCGCCGGTTACCGGCCTGCTGAAGATTGATGCTTCCGTTGGCGAAAGAAAGAAAGCTCAGCTCGCTAAGGATAAGGAAAACCGTGACCAGGCTAAGGTTGCTGAAGAACTGGCTAAACTTGAAAAAGCAGCTCAGACTCCGGCTGAAGGTCCTGACCATGTTAACCTTATGCCAGTCATCCTCGACTGCGTACGTGCTTACTGCACCGAAGGCGAAATCTGCGGCGTTCTCCGTAAAGTATTCGGCGAATACAAACCGCACAACACCCTTTAATCTTAGGGCAGCCTGAAGCAAGAGAATATTACATTACTCAACATATTTCTGGAGGTAATTTACAATGGCAGACAAACGTATCAGAGTACTCGTAGCTAAACCGGGTCTTGATGGACACGATCGTGGTGCAAAAGTTATTGCCCGTGCACTTCGCGACGCAGGCATGGAAGTTATTTACACCGGTCTTCGTCAGACTGTAGAACAGATTGTTGAAGCAGCAGACGCAGAAGACGTTGATGTAGTAGCTCTGTCCCTGCTCTCCGGCGCTCACAACACCCTTTTCCCGGAAGTTGTAGAAGCACTGAAAGCTAAAGGAATGGGCGACGTTCTGGTTATCGGCGGCGGCGTAATCCCCGAAGACGATATCCCGGGCCTCGAAAAAGCTGGCGTAAAAGCTATCTTCACACCTGGCACCCCAACAAAGAAAGTTATTGACTTCATCAAAGAAAACGTTAAGAAATAATCTGCTTACAGCTGTTATTGACTAGCGTTATGGTGTAATGTGGCTGCTTGGGACTGGGGGCAATCCTCAGCCCCTTGCAACTATATTATTTCTCTTTACTCTTCGAAAAGGCGGTGTATCCATGGAATTCTCAATGAAAGATTTTTGGAATGGAAACAGACGTGCCTTAGCGAGAGCAATTACCATCGTTGAAGACGAACGGGATGGTTTTGAAGATATCATGAAAGATATCTATCATCATACCGGTCGTGCACAGGTCATCGGTATCACTGGTGCACCTGGTGCGGGTAAGAGCACACTGTCAGATGCCCTGATCAAGAAGTACCGTGAACAGGGTAAAACCGTAGGTATCGTTGCAGTCGATCCTACCAGTCCGTTCTCCGGCGGCGCCATCCTCGGCGACCGTATCAGAATGAACGACCTGACCTTGGATAAGGGTGTTTATATCCGTAGTATGGGCACGCGCGGCAGCCTTGGGGGACTTTCCCGCAAGACAGCTGATGCGGTAAAACTGATGGATGCTTTCGGTCTCGATGTAATTTTCATCGAAACAGTAGGCGTAGGACAGTCAGAAGTCGATATCGTCAAAAATGCGGATACAACACTTGTTGTGCTCGTACCTGGACTTGGTGACGATATTCAGGCTATCAAAGCAGGTATCCTCGAAATTGGTGATGTATTTGTCATCAATAAATGTGATCGTGACGGCGCAGATCGTCTGAACGTTGAAATCGAAATGATGCTGGATTTAGGCGAAGCCCAGAACTGGCGTCCTCCGATTGAACGGACGATTGCGAACAAAGACCAGGGTGTAGATGATGTAGTAGCAGCCCTGGGTGATCATCGCAAGTACTTGGAAGAATCCGGCGTTCTTGATGAAAGAAGACGCGATCGGGCTCGCTCCGAAATGCTTGAAATGATTCACGACCGCATTTCCCGTCATATTGAAGAAAATATCTCCAAGACGGGTGAATTTAATGACTACGTGGAACAAGTCTTTGAACGGAAAACCGATCCGTACACAGTCGTTGATTCCATCGTGGGCAAAATATTCAAATAATTTTAAAGGAGGAGTTATTATGGCATTCAAAGTTTTAACTGTCGATCATGTTGGCGTAGCTGTTAAAGATCTCGCAAAGATTAAACAGCAGATGAAAGACATTTTCGGACTTGAACCTTCTCTGCCGGATGAAACCGTTGAAGAACAGCATGTAACCACAAGCTTCTTCAAACCTTCCGCTCAGACCGAAGCTTGCGAACTCGAATTCCTGGGTTCCACCACTCCGGACGGCCCGATTGCTCGTTTCATTGAAAAAGCTAATGGCGGCAAGAACGGCTTCCAGCATGTTGCTCTCCGTGTAGATGACATCGAAGCTGCTCTGGCTGATCTGCAGGCTAAAGAAGTTCCGCTCATCGACAAGAAGTTCCGTGTTGGTGCAGGCGGCTGTCATATTGCATTCTTGCATCCAAAGGCAACTGGCCTTCTGCTTGAACTGACAGAACGCCCCGGCGGCCCATCCTTCAAGAAATAATTTGAATGATGGCATATGAGCTGTCAGTCCTGACAGCTCATCCCCCCCTGCGGGGGACCCTAAAATTTTTGGAGGTGTAAGAATGGCAACTGTTGAAGAAAGAATTGAACTTCTCCATAAAAACCTCGCTCATGTAGAGGCTATGGGTGGCGAAAAACGTGTTGAAAAACAGCATGCAAAAGGCAAACTGACTGCTCGTGAAAGACTTGCTCTTCTGTTTGATGAAGGCACTTTCGTAGAAGTTAATGCCCTTGTAAAATCCCGCTGCCACAACTTCGGCCAGGAAAAGAAAGATCTCCCTGGTGAAGGTGTAGTAACAGGCTACGGCACTGTTGATGGAAGACTTGTATTTGCATTCGCTCAGGACTTCACCGTTGAAGGCGGCTCCCTTGGTGAAATGCATGCAGCTAAAATCGTTCACGTAAATGAACTGGCTCTGAAAGTCGGTGCACCTTGCGTAGGCCTGAACGATTCCGGCGGAGCTCGTATTCAGGAAGCTGTCGATGCCCTCTCCGGCTACGGCAAGATTTTCTGGTGCAACACCATTGCATCCGGCGTTATTCCTCAGATTTCCGCAATCATGGGACCATCTGCAGGCGGCGCTGTATACTCCCCGGCTCTGACCGACTTCATTTACATGGTTAAGAAAACATCCCAGATGTTCCTGACCGGCCCGGCTGTTGTTGAATCCGTAACAGGTGAAAAGATTACAGCTGAAGCACTCGGCGGCGCAATGACCCACAACCGTACTTCCGGTGTAGCTCAGTTCGCAGCTGAAAACGACGAAGACTGCATTAAACAGATTCGTTACCTGCTCTCCTTCCTGCCGTCCAACAACATGGAAGATGCTCCTATCGTTGAAACCGGTGATGATCCCACCAGAACCGATCCGGCTCTCGACACCATTATGCCTGAAAGCTCCAATGCTCCATATAACATGTACGATGTTATTAAGTCCATTGTAGATAACGGCGAATACTACGATGTAGCTAAGGAATTCGCAAAGAACATCATCACCTGCTTCGCTCGTATGGACGGACAGACTGTTGGTATCATTGCTAACCAGCCGGCATTCATGGCAGGCTGCCTTGACTACAACGCATCTGATAAAGCAGCTCGTTTCATTCGTTTCTGCGACTGCTTCAACATTCCGGTTCTTAACATCGTCGACGTACCAGGCTTCCTGCCCGGCAAACAGCAGGAATATGCCGGCGTAATTCGTCACGGCGCTAAGATGCTGTTCGCTTACTGCGAAGCTACCGTTCCGAAGATCACCATGATTCTCCGTAAAGCATACGGCGGCTCCTACATCGCTATGTGCTCCCGTGAACAGGGCGCTGACCAGGTATTCGCTTGGCCGACCGCTGAAATCGCTGTTATGGGACCTGCAGGTGCAGCTAACATCATCTTCAAGAAAGATCCGAACAAAGAACAGCGTACAAAGGAATATGTGGAAGAATTCGCTACTCCTTACAAAGCTGCAGAACGCGGCTATGTAGATGCAGTTATTGATCCGCATAATACTCGTCCGACAATTATCAATGCTCTGAAGATGCTTGCTTCCAAGCACGAAGTACACCCGGCAAAGAAACACGGAAACATTCCGCTCTAATATTTGCCGCTTAAATACTCTAATTGAAAGGATGGGTACAGATGGATAACAGTACAGTTATGTATATCGCGGTATTTGCTGCCGTTGTTGCAGTAATTGCCCTGATCATGATCTGGCAGGTACGTTCATCTCTCAATCAGTCCGCAGCACCGGCACCGGCCGCAGCTCCCAAGAGAGCAGCTGCAGCTCCAGCAGCAGCTCCTAAAGCCGCTGACAATGGTGCAGTCGTAGCAGCTATCGCTGCTGCTATCGTTGCTATGGGTGGCGGCGAAATCGTCTCCATCCGCCCGGCAGCTAGAACCGGCTGGACAACCGCAGCCCGCATTGCGGGCGTTTCCGGCAATCAGCAGTTCTAATTGAAAGTTGAAAGTACAATCATTTAGGAGGAAAGACAATGAGAAAATTTACTGTAACAGTTAACGGCCAGGATTACGATGTAGTAGTTAAAGATGGCGGCGCTGCAGCAGCAGCTCCGGCTCCGGCAGCAGCTCCGAAAGCAGCTCCAGCTCCAGCAGCAGCTCCGGCTCCGGCAGCAGCTCCGGCTCCGGCTCCAGCACCGGCTCCGGCTCCCGCTCCGGCAGCAGCTCCTGCAGGTGCAGGCGAATCCGTTGAAGCTCCGATGCCTGGTAAAGTTATCCGCATCAACAAACATGTTGGTGATGCAGTAGCAGCCGGCGACGAAGTCCTCGTTCTGGAAGCTATGAAGATGGGCAACCCGATCATGGCTCCTTGCGATGGCAAGGTTACCTCCATGCAGGTTACTGAAGGCCAGTCCGTACAGGGCGGCGATCCGCTGTTCACCGTTGGCTAATCCCAGCTTGAACTACGCATAAAAAAAGCAGTGCTTCGGCACTGCTTTTTTTATTGCATAAATACGTCGCCAGCTGTGTTGACAACACGACGCAGCAGGTAGAAGTGAAAACGTCCTTTCTGGTGAAATGGTGCGTCATTGACGACGGAAAATAGGGGAGTTATCGGCTTCCGGTTACTGGCTGTTGGCTTCCGGCTGCAGGTTTTCTGCAGCCATCTTTCTTTTATTCTCTATCCTTCCAATGTCCTGCTTCTATCTTCTATCTTCTATCTTCTATCTTCTATCTTCTATCTTCTATCGTCTTTCGTCTAACAACTATCACGACTCCTCTTCCTGAGCCTGTGCCATGAGGAGACCCAGCATGGTGAGGCCTGCCTGTTCCAGGGGGTAGTCCCTGGGGAAGACGGCGGCCACACCGTAGCGGAAGAGGTCTTCTTTTTCGCCTTCTGTGCCCTGATGGAGGGCGATAAGGATATCATCCCGTCCCAGAAGGGTGAGGGCCCTTTCCAGCTCTATGAGGAGATGCACCCTGTTTAGGCTGTCCGACGTGTAGTAGATGAAATGGACGTCGTTGTCCACGGCGCTTCGGGCTGTATCTTCCGGCGTTTCCAGGGAGCCCACGTCCACGTCCCAGCCGGCATCGGCAAAGGTGGTGGCAGCCAGCTTTCTTTGTTCTTTTGAGCCATCCTCTTCCATTTCCGCAATGTACATACGGGGACGTCTTCCTTCCTGCTCTGCAAACTGCTTTGTCAGTTCCACCGATTTCTGTCTTTCCATTTCGATTTCCTTATTCACCATGGTCTCCTCATTTCTTTTATTTTGAAATTCAAATGATACGTTTAATCTTTACTCATTATACTGCCTTATTCTGCTCAATTTCAAATAGTATTTGTAAATAATAGTATTATTTAGCAATAAGATTAACTAAAAATTACAATAGAATAATTGACATTTAGAAAATAATGAATTATACTGTGACTGTAGTCTTTTGGACAATTTCACATTGCTGACAGATGCGTAAGCATAAAAGAGAATCCGGTATAAGCCGGAGCGGTCCCGCCACTGTAAGGAGGAGTACCTGCTCAATGATGTCACTGGGGAAACCTGGGAAGGCGAGCAGGCATGAGGAATCCGAGCCAGGAGAACTATCTGTCAATGAATCACCGTTAAGGAAGCACTGGTTACTCAGTGTTTCCGCAAACCTGCGAGCGATGGGGAGGGGATTGGGACACAGCGTCCCTTTTACCGGCTGCCATCTATAGGTGCCGGCTTTTTTAATGTAAATACCTTTGAAGGAGGTGAAACATCGCAAGTGGTGAAATTGTCCGGAAAAGAACTGAAATCATCGGACTCTTTACTTCTCTGATGTTGTCAAAGGAGGATATATTCATGGATGAACAGAAATCCCAGGAACCGGTAAAACAGCTGACAGATAAAGAACTGGAAGCTATCCTTAAAAAATCAGAAGGAAAAACGGATTTCCCGGCAGTTAAATTTGATGAGTTTACACCGCCCACATGGGAGGAATGGATTGATGCGTGCAATGCTCTTCTGAAGGGGAAGCCCTTCGATAAGCTTATGTATACAAAGACCTACGAAGGCATTACCTTTGATCCTATCTACACGCTCCGCACAGGCCCGGTGGCTATGGATAAGGACCTGCCCACCGACGATTATCCGGGTATGGGCGATTATCTCCGCGGCGCTTCGGTGAACGGCTACAAGGAAGCGCCCTGGGGGATTGCCCAGGCCTGCGACGAAACGCTGCCTTCTGAAAATAATGAGCTCCTGAAACATGAAATCGACAAAGGTTCCACGGTGTACAATGTCCGCCTTGACAGTGCTTCCACCGATGGCGTGGATGTGAAGGACGCCGTAAAACCGGGGGATACCGGTGTGTCCATTACCACGTTGGAAGACATGGCCCGCCTTCTTGACGGTCTTGACCTTGAAACATATCCATTCATGATGTACTGCGGACCTTCTTCCATCCGCATGATTGCGCTGGTATCTGCTGCACTGAAAGCAAAGGGAAAAGATACCAGCAAACTTCATGGCGTCATCGGCGCCAACCCCCTGTCCCAGCTGGCCAAGAACGGCACCCTGCCAAAACCCCTTTCTGCCTGCTACGACGACATGGCGGAATCCATCCGCTGGGCAAGGAAGAATGCACCGGGCCTCCGCACCATTATGCCGAGGAGCGAAGTATTCTCCAGAGGCGGCGCCAATGCGGTGCAGGAAGTGGCCTATACATTTGCCATGGCTGTGGAATATATCCGTGAAATGGAAAAGAGAGGAATTTCCATCCACGATATTGCCCAGTCCATCAACTTCGGCTTCAACGTGGGCACCATTTTCTTCATCGAAATTGCCAAACTCCGGGCTGCCCGGGAGGTATGGGCCAACATTATGAAGGCCTTCGGTGCAGAAGAGGCGGACAGAAGCTGCCGCATCCATTCCCGCCCTGCCTATTTCTACCGCACCATTTTTGATGCCGGCGTGAACATGCTTAGAAATACCACCGCCATGTTCTCCGCTGTGGTAGGCGGCGTAGATACCTACGAAAACGAACCTTACGATGAAACGGTGAGAAAGGGCGATGAATTCTCCCGCCGTATTGCAAGAAATGCCCACATTATCCTGCAGGAAGAATTCGGCATGCTCCGTCCTATCGACCCAGCCGGCGGCTCCTGGGCACTGGAACACCTGACCAAGGAAATGGCCGAAAAAATCTGGCAGGAATTCCAGAAAATCGAATCCATGGGCGGCTTCACCAAGGCTCTCAAGGAAGAGCATCCGCAGGAACAGATTCTTGCCATCCTGAAACAGCGCTTCAAGGCACTGGATTTCCGCAAGGACCGGGCCGTAGGCAACAACATGTATCCGAACATGGCAGAAGAGCTCATCGAACCAAGACCGGAAGATACGGCTGCCCTGAAGAAACAGCTTGTGAAGGCCGTAGAGGACTACAGAAAGGATATGGATAAGGAATATCTGGGCAGGAAGCTGGAAGAGCTGGAAGCAGCTCCCACGGAAGGGAAGCTGGATAAAGCCATCGAAGCCTTCTCTGCCGGCGCCACCCAGAACGAGGTATACAAAGCCATCACTCCGGAGGGAGAAGTGGAAAAGGTTCGTCCCATTACGGAACACCGCTGGACAGAGCGGTTCGAACGGCTCCGCTTCGATACGGAAAATTACAAGAAGGAAACAGGAAAGAACGTGGAAGTATTCCTGGCCAACATGGGCCGCATCCCGCAGCACAAGGCAAGGGCCGACTTCTCCACCTCCTTCCTGCAGGTAGGCGAATTCAATGTCCATCTGAACAACGGCTTCCAGGATGATGAAGGAAAGCCGGGCTCCCGCTGGGATAAATGCGTGGAAGCACTGAAGAAAGGCTGCGATGACAAGGGCACACCCTATGACTGCGCCGTCATCTGCTCCAAGGATGATACCTATCCGGAAGACGTACCGGCCCTGGCTCCCCGTCTGAAGAAAGTACTCGGCAAAGGGAAGGTTTTCCTGGCAGGCGCAGCGCCTAAGGACCTGGAACAGACATATCGAGATGCCGGTGTTGACGATTTCATCAGTGTGAAGGCAAACTGCTATGAGATCATCCGCAGTCTTCAGAGAGAAAAAGGCATGAAGATTACGGAAGAGGAGGTAAAATAATATGGCAATGAATCCCGATTTCACAAAACTCGACCTGGAAGCCCATCCTTCCTGCGATTACGACACCTGGAAAAAGGACCTGGAAGAAACCACCGGCAAATCCTACAATGATTTGTATGACACCACCCTGGAACGTATCCCCGTAGGTCCGCTCTACACCAAGGACATTTACAAAGAATGCAATCATCTGGATTTCATGAGCGGCATCCCGCCCTTCCTGAGAGGTCCATACTCCACCATGTACGTATTCCGTCCATGGACCGTACGCCAGTACGCCGGCTTCTCCACCGCCGAAGAATCCAACGCTTTCTATAAAAGAAACCTGGCTGCCGGACAGAAAGGGCTGTCCATTGCATTCGACCTTCCAACCCATCGCGGCTACGATGCGGACAACCCCCGCGTTGTAGGCGATGTGGGCAAGGCAGGCGTATCGGTATGTTCCATGCTGGATATGAACATCCTCTTCGATGGCATTCCGCTGGACCAGATGTCCGTATCCATGACCATGAACGGCGCCGTCCTTCCTATCCTGGCCTTCTTCATCTGCGCCGGCATTGAACAGGGCGTGGACAGGAAGATTCTCCAGGGCACCATCCAGAATGATATCCTGAAGGAATTCATGGTCCGCAACACCTACATCTATCCGCCGGCCATGTCCATGCGCATCATCGGCGATATCTTCGAATACACCACCAAGTACATGCCGAAATTCAACTCCATTTCCATTTCCGGCTACCACATCCAGGAATGCGGCGCTACCTGCGACCTGGAACTGGGCTACACCCTGGCCGACGGCATGGAATACATCCGCTGCGGCGAAAAAGCAGGACTGCCGGTGGATGCCTTCGCCAAACGTCTGTCCTTCTTCTGGGACCAGGGCAAGAACTACTTCATGGAAGTGGCCAAAATGAGGGCCGCCAGAGTGCTGTGGGCCAAGATTCTGAAGGGCTTCGGCGCCAAGAATCCTAAATCCATGGCCCTCCGTACCCATTCCCAGACCTCCGGCTGGTCCCTCACCGAACAGGACCCCTTCAACAACATCACCAGGACCTGTATGGAAGCCATGTCCGCAGCTCTGGGCCACACCCAGTCCCTGCACACCAATGCGCTGGATGAAGCCATCGCACTGCCGACAGATTTCTCCGCCCGTCTGGCAAGAAATACACAGCTCTATATCCAGGATGAAACTAAAGTCTGCAAGATTATCGACCCCTGGGGCGGCTCCTACTACCTGGAATACCTGACCAATGAAATGATTAAACGGTCCTGGGCCCATATCCAGGAAGTGGAATCCCTGGGCGGCATGGCCAAGGCCATTGCCACCGGCCTTCCGAAGATGCGTATCGAGGAATGCGCTGCCCGCCGCCAGGCAGACATCGACTCCGGCAGAGAAACCATCGTAGGCCTGAACAAGTACCGTCTGGCCAAGGAAGATCCGCTGAACGTCCTCTCCATAGATAACACCGCCGTTCGGAACGCACAGATTAAGCGCCTTGAAAAACTTCGCTCCATCCGGGACCCCGAAAAGGTACGCCGGGATCTGGAACACATCACCAAATGTGCGGAAAGCCGCGAAAACGGCAACCTTCTGGATGCCGCCGTACAGGCAGCCCATGACCGCTGCTCCCTTGGTGAAATTTCCGACGCCGTGGAAAAGGTATCCGGCCGCTACAACGCCACCATCCATACCGTATCCGGCGTTTACTCCAGCGAATTCCAGGATAACGGACAGTTTGACAAGGCCAAGAAACTGATTGATGAATTTGAACAGCTCGAAGGCCGCCGCCCCCGTATCTTCTTCTGCAAGATGGGCCAGGACGGACACGACAGAGGCCAGAAGGTACTGGCATCCTCCTTTGCCGACATGGGCTGGGACGTGGACGTAGGTCCTCTCTTCCAGACACCGGAAGAAGCTGCCCAGGATGCCGTAGATAACGATGTTCATATTGTTGGCTTCTCCTCTTTGGCAGCAGGCCACAAGACACTGCTTCCTGCTCTGGTGGAAGAACTGAAGAAACGGGGCCGCAGCGATATCCTCGTCTGCATCGGCGGCGTTATCCCGCCCCAGGACTACCAGTTCCTCTATGACCATGGCGCCACCGCCATCTTCGGACCGGGCACCAACATCCCGAAGTGCTGCATCGAACTTCTGCAGATTCTTGTAGACCGCGCTAAAGCTGAAGCCAGGGAAGGTTAAGGTAAGCGCTTATGCCTGATAACGATGATGACCTGAGACCCAGCTGGGTGCCGAAGGAAAAGAACCCTGAATTTGCCTGTACCGTCATGCGCGGGATTGACAGTGCCGTGAACAGCGTCACCAGCGCCAAGTACTACCCGAAGGAAAACCTTCGCCGCGTGCCTCTTCGGAAGAAAATGTCCGTGGAAGACTACGTGGAAGGCGTGAAGAAGGGGGATCGTATGATACTGGCCAGGGCCATTACCCTCATCGAGAGCAATGCTCCCAAGGACTTCGACAAAGCCCAGCGCGTGCTGCAGGCACTCCTTCCAAGAACCGGACACTCCCTTCGCATCGGGATTACCGGCGTTCCCGGCGCAGGGAAAAGTACATTCATCGAAGCCTTCGGACAGCTCCTCTGCCAGCAGGGCTATAAAGTGGCCGTGCTGGCGGTGGACCCCACCAGCTCCATCACCGGCGGGTCCATCCTGGGGGATAAGACCAGAATGCAGAAACTGTCCCGGGAGCCAAACTGCTTCATCAGACCCTCTCCCTCCGGCGGCACCCTGGGCGGTGTGGCCAGAAAAAGCCGTGAAACCATGATGCTCTGCGAAGCCGCAGGCTGCAACGTGATCCTGGTGGAAACCGTCGGCGTAGGACAGTCCGAAACCACGGTCCGCTCCATGGTCGATTTCTTCATGCTGGTGGTCCTCACCGGTGCAGGCGATGACCTGCAGGGCATCAAGAAAGGCATCATGGAACTGGCAGACGCCATCGTAGTCAATAAGGCAGATGGCGACAATCTGGAAAGGGCCAAGGTCACCCAGGGCGAATATGAACGGATGGTGGAATTTATCCGCCCCGCCACGGAAGGCTGGAAAACCCACGCCTATCGCTGCTCCGCCCTGAAAAAAACAGGGCTCTTAGAGCTTTGGGCGGTGATGCGGGAATTTGAAAAGGTGACGAAACAGTCCGGCGCCTTTGAAAACCGCCGCCAGCGGCAGATTATCGCCTGGGTGAAGACCATGATTGACGAGCACCTGCACAACCTCTTCTACGAAGACCCTGTCATCAAAGGCAGACTTCCGGAAGTGAGGGCAGCGGTGCTGGCAGGTGTGGTATCGCCCAGCCAGGCAGTGGCGGAACTGATTAAGACATTCGACCTTGACAGAGCCGCCGCCCGCCATCTGGATTCCTGAGGAAATCTGAATTTCAAAAGGGAGCGCCCGTTTCCGGACGCTCCCTTTTTATGAAATAAAGGAGGAAACTATGTACATTAACGGAGCATTTATGAAAGAACTGTACCTGGCAGGAGGACCCTACTACGGACTGCAGGAAGTCTTCTCCCGGGTCAAAGGCGTAGCCCGGGTGCGGGCGGGCTTTGCCAACTGCAGCCGGGAGGCGCCCTCCAAAGAAGACATATACAGCGGGAAAGTGGAAGGCAGAGAATGCATACAGGTTATCTACAACCCAAAGAAAATCGACATCGTGAGCCTCCTCTCCCTCTTCTTCACCATCATCAACCCCTACACCGACGGAATCCAGGGAAAAGCCGTGGGGCCCCAGTTCAAAAGCGGCGTTTACTACACCAGCCGCGAAGACACCATGCAGATCTCCTACTACCTCATCTTCCTGCAGAACCGGGGCATCACCCGCCGCATGACCGACGCCGCCATCGTTTTCAACGAATTTGAAGGCGAAGGCGGAAGACGCCCGAAAATCAGGACAGAAATGAAACCGCTGGAAAACTTCTACGAAGCGCCGGAAGAAGAACAGTTCTACCTGAGAAAACACCCCGGCACCTACACACCCATCCACATCGACCTTCTGGAAAAACTGGGCACCATCGGAAAGGCAGAGGAGTGAGAGGGCTTTAGGTTTCCGGCTTCGTGTCCTTGGCGCCGTTCCCGGGGCCGGTCATTCTGAGCGCCAGCGAAGAATCCTGGTAAGCATTGTAAGTGATAGAAGCGCCGGTAAATACCGGCAGTCCGGAAAGCATGCCGAATGATTCTTTCTCCTCTCCACGCCGGTCATTCTGAGCGCCAGCGAAGAATCTTGGTAAGAGTTGCAAGTGGCAGGAACGCCAATAAATACCGGCAGTCCGGAAAGCATACTGAATGCTTCTTTCTCCTCTCCACGCCGGTCATTCTGAGCGCCAGCGAAGAATCTTGGTAAGAGTCGTAATTGACAGGAACGCCGGTAAATACCGGTAGTCCGGAAAGCATGCTGAATGATTCTTTCTCCTCTCCACGCCGGTCATTCTGAGCGCCAGCGAAGAATCTTGGCAAGAATCGTAAGTGACAGAAATGCCAGTAAATACCGGCAGTCCGGAAAGCATGCCGAATGCTTCTTTCTTCTCCTTCCGCGGCAGTCATTCTGAGCGAAGCGAAGAATCTTGGTAAGAACCGCAAGTGACAGAAATGCCAATAAATACCGGCAGTCCGGAAAGCATGCTGAATGACTCATCCTCTTCCTTAGAAAACGTCTGAAGCCGGAAGCCAGAAGTCTGAAGTCTATCATCTATTTTCTATCGTCTACCATCTACCATCTATCTTCTATCTTCTATCGTCTAATTTCTCATCCATTTGACACCTCCATAAGAACGACTATAATAATGACTGACAGTTATTCATTGGAAAGAAACGGCAGTGAATCATGCCGTTTCTTTTATTGTGAAAGGGACAACCATGGAAATATTTACACTGCAGTTCTGGCTCAGCGTAGGAGCCATTATATTGATGGATTTATCCCTGGGAGGGGACAACGCGGTGGTCATTGCCATGGCTTCCAACCGCCTCCCGGAAAAGGAGCGGAAAAAAGCGATCCTGATCGGTACCATAGGCGCCGTAGGGCTCCGCATGGTCCTAACCGTTGTGGCCGTATGGCTTCTCACCATTCCCTACCTTCAGGTGCTGGGCGGCATCCTCCTCATCCCCATTGCCATCCACCTTCTGGCGCCGGGAGACGAAGACCCGCACATTGAAGCCTCCGATAACTTGTGGACTGCGGTGAAAACCATTATCCTGGCGGATTTCCTCATGTCCATCGATAACATCCTCTCCGTAGCCGGCGCCGCCAACGGCGATTTCCTTCTGGTGGTCTTCGGCCTCATGGTAAGCATCCCCATCATCGTCATGGGAAGCCAGCTCATAGGAAAAGTGCTGGATCGCTTCCCCTTCCTCATGTACGCCGGTGCCGCCATGATTGGCTGGACCTCCGGCACCATGTTCCTTCACGACAAAGTTCTGGGTCCGGTGATTGAAAATGCGATGGGCAGCTGGATAGAAACGGGACTCCCCGCCTTCCTGGCCCTCGCCGTCTGCGTCCTGGGATACCTCAAAAGCCATAGGAAATAAAATTCTCCACGTCAAAAAGGCCTCACAGACATGTGTGAAGCCTTTTTGCATGGAAAAGAGCATACCACATCAGGCAGTCCGTCCTGCCTTACCCCTGGCCGTTATGCTCTTGATTTTCCATTTTTCAGTGCACTGAAGCGAAGCAGCCTCCTATCCATCCCCTCCCTCCTGCTCCATGGATGGGCGCCTGCAGGATTTCTGAGGGGACTTCGCCGGTGCTGTTTCTATAGGGATAGTCACGGGGGAGGGGAGGAGGTATCAGGGGGAGAAAAAGATACAGATTTATTCATCGGTTTGGCTCTTCATAAAATGAGGGCTGTGCATGTTTAGGTGTGCCCGCGATATTTGCATTCCTTCCCGCCGATTGGGATTTATCAACATTCAGGATGACTAGGGAAGCGGGAAGGAAAGTATGTAACGCAGGCTAAATACTGCGGCGCAGCCGCTGCCATCACCCTCTGAACCCTCTGAACCCTCTGAACCCATTCGCGCCCAATAGGCGCAGCCAGTATATTATCCCTTTTTCTCACTATACTCCATATAGGCTATGCTAATTTCGCAAAGAGTACCTTATTTATGGGGCATCATCTTTTTTGCTGACACATAAGGTGATATGATAAGAAATGTAATTTGATAAACGAAAAAGAGGGAGGCATTGACTTCATGTCTGCTTCTCTGGAACCGCAGCGGCGGTTCTTTCGTTTCCGAAAAGGGGGATGTTTATGAATATACATGAATATCAGAGCAAGGCCATTATGAAGGAATATGGCATTCATGTGCCTGAAGGATATCCGGCATTCACCGTGGAAGATGCGGTGGCTGCTGCGAAGCGTATCGGCACGCCGGTGGTGGTGGTGAAGGCGCAGATTCATGCCGGCGGCCGCGGCGAGGCGGGAGGCGTGAAGCTGGCCCATTCACTGGATGAGGTGAAAAAGTATGCGAAGGCTCTTCTGGGAAGCACTCTGGTAACCCGACAGACCGGGCCCCAGGGGAAGAAGGTGAACCGCCTTCTCATCGAAGCGGGCGCCCATATTAAGAAGGAATATTATATTTCCTTTGTGGTGGACCGGGAGTCCCGCTGCGTGGTGATGATGTGCTCCGAATCCGGCGGCATGTCCATCGAAGATGTGGCGGCGGAAAATCCGGATGCCATCCTGAAGGAATATATCGACCCGGCCATCGGCCTGGCCGATTTCCAGGCGGTCCGCATGGCCTATGCTCTCCACATGGAGCAGGCGGTGGTGCCGAAGGCGAAGACTTTCATGAAATATCTGTACAAACTTTTCGTGGACAAGGACTGCTCCCTGGCAGAGTGCAATCCGCTGGTGGTGACGGAGGAAAATGAGGTGCTGGCGCTGGATGCGAAGCTGAATTTTGATGACAGTACCCTGTCCCGCCATCCGGAAATCGTAGCGCTCCGTGATATTACAGAGGAGGACCAGAAGGAAAGGGAGGCTGCTGCGGAAGGGCTGAACTATGTCAATCTGGGCGGCGACGTGGCCTGCATGGTCAACGGTGCGGGTCTTGCCATGGCTACGGTGGATATTATCAAGGAGAACGGTGGGGAACCGGCCAATTTCCTGGATGTAGGCGGCGATTCTACACCGGAGAAGATTGTGGCGGCCTTCAAAATCATGCTGGAGGATGACCAGGTCCATGGCATCCTGATTAATATTTTCGGCGGCATCAATAAGTGCGACGTCATTGCCACGGGCATTGTGGAGGCGGCAGCTCTCCTTTCCGGCGGGAAGGAAGAGTTCCCCATCCCCGTGGTGGTTCGGCTGGAAGGGCGGAATGTGGAAAGAGGACGGGAAATCCTCCATGAAGCGAATATTGTGAACCTTTTCCCTGCATCTTCCATGGATGAAGGGGCTAAGAAGGTTATCCGTCTGGCCAAAGAACAGAAGGAAAAGAAATAAGGAGGGTCGGTCATGAGTATATTAATCCATAAAGATACAAAGGTCATTGTACAGGGCATTACAGGAAAGGCCGCCCGTTTCCATACGGAACAGATGCAGGCTTACGGCACGAACATCGTAGGCGGCACGGCACCGGGCAAGGCAGGCCAGGTATGCTGTAACGTACCGGTATTCAATACCGTCCGGGACGCAGTGGCAGTGACCGGTGCCAATGCTTCCGTCATTTTCGTGCCTGCCCCCTTTGCAGCAGACGCCATCCTGGAGGCCGTGGAAGCAGGTCTTGAGCTGGTGGTATGCATTACGGAACATATCCCAGTGGAAGACATGGTAAAGGTACACCGCTACATGGAAGGCAAGAAGACCCGTCTCATCGGACCGAACTGCCCCGGCATCATTTCCGTGGGAGAAGCCAATATCGGCATTATCCCTTCCCAGATTTACAAGAAGGGCCATGTGGGGGTGGTGTCCAAGTCCGGCACCCTCACCTACGAAGCCACCTTCCAGCTCACCCAGGCCGGCATCGGACAGACCACCGCCATCGGCATCGGCGGTGACCCTATCAAGGGCATGGATTTCATCGATACCCTGAAGCTCTTCAATGAGGATCCGGAAACAGAAGCGGTGCTCATGATTGGTGAAATCGGGGGCAACGCAGAAGAAAGGGCGGCTGCCTGGATTCATGAAAATATGAAGAAGCCGGTGGCTGCCTTCATCGCAGGACGCATGGCGCCTCCAGGCAAACGCATGGGCCACGCCGGCGCTATCATTTCCGGCGGCAAAGGCACGGCGGCTGAAAAAATCGCGGCCCTGAACGCTGTAGGTATCCCGGTGGCGAAGACTGTGGCGGATATCGGGGATACTGTGATTCAGCTCTTGAAGGAAAAGGGCATTTACGAAGACTGCCATACCTGCTGAAGAATATAATAAAAAACGCTGACTCTCTGGTGATCTCGGATTCCGCCATGGAGCCAGCGCTTTTTTATGCATGGATATGGTTCTTGATTATCTCCAGCCCCCTGCGAAGCCGTGCCATATTTCCTGCGGAGCATAGGGATACGCGGAGAAAACTGCTTTCCTCGTGAGGCGCGGCCATGAAACGGCCGGAGTGGTAAACGTGGATACCCTGCTGTAGAAATTCTTTTTCCACCTGGTCGAAGGGCCGGCTGTCGGAAATGGGAAGCCAGCGGAAGTAGCCGGGCGGCTGGGGAGGGACACTGGGGAAAAGGGAATCAAACAGAGAGCAGGTCTTTTTGGCCAGAGCTGCCTTTTGGTGCAGCAGCTTTTGGGCGGAGCCGGACAGAAGCATTTCATTCATGATTTCTGCATCCAGAGAGGAGGTTTTGATGCTGATATTGGAAAAGCCTTCTTCCATGTCGCTTTTCATATCATCGGTAAAGGCACCGTAGGCGATGCGAAGGCCCGGACAGAGGCATTTGGTAAGGCTGGCAATATAGAAAGCCCGGCTGCCTGTGAGGTCATGGATGGAAATCATGGCCCTGCCTTCTTCTGCCCGAAGCCAGCTGTACAGGTCGTCTTCTATCAATATCAGGTGATTCTTTTTTATCACATAGGCCAGTTCCTCTTTTCGGGCAGGAGAAATCATGATATTGGTAGGATTGGAGCAGGAGGGCATGAGGTAGATGCCATGAATTTTTATTTTTCTGCAGGCCCTGTCCAGTTCATCAGCAATCATGCCCTCCCTGTCGCCCGCGATGGGGACAAGGGAGAGCCCTTTCATTTTGGCAAGGAGTATGAAGTTGGAGTAGGTGTAGGTGTCTACTGCAATGCGGTCTCCCGGATGGAAAAGGGAAAAGAGGGCGGTGGTCAATGCATTTTCCGCACCCTGAAAGAGGATAATATGCTCTGCATCGGTATGTACGCCCAGCAGGGACAGCCATTCTGCTGCCTGCAGTCTCTGATGGGGAAAGCCGAAGGGGTGTTCATAGGAAAGAAGGCTTCGCACATAGCTCTGATGAAGCACTTTTTTCATGGCTGTTTCCACCGGGGCCGCCAGTTCCGGAAACCCGCTGATAAATCCCATTTCTATGATGTCCTTTTGGCTGGAGGGATGCTCAAGGGTGATGGATGCGGCAGCATGGGGTGCCACAAAAGTGCCACGACCTGTGACACCATAGACCAGTCCTTTCCGGCGGCAGGCATTATACACCCTGGTGATGGTGGAATAATTCAGGTCCAGATAGTCTGCCAGTTCGCGCTGCGGCGGGAGCCTGGTGCCCTCCGGCAGTTCACCGGAAAGAATTTTCTTTTCTAAATCACCGGCCAGGGAAAGATAGTAGGGCTTGGAAAGGCTTGATAAAACAGGCTTCCAGGAGAGGGGATAATGGTCGAAAGAATTGATGGGCATATCATATTCCTTTGCAAAATCAGATTTCATCAAATTGCTATACATACAATTTCAAGATTGTCTTCATAGTACGGCGGCGTTATGATATTGTCAATGGACAGGCTGTGCAGATGATTGAAAAGTGTGATGCAGAAAGGGTGAGAGCTATGAAACAGTATATGGCCGACGCATTTACTGATGAAATTTTTAAGGGAAACCAGGCGGCGGTGTGCGTGATGGAGAAATGGATTCCCGATGATATGATGATGGCCATTGCAGGGGAAAATCATTTTTCCGAAACCGCTTTCATGGTGAAGGGGGAAAGCGGGCGATACCATCTGCGCTGGTTTACGCCGGGCGGAGAAATCGACCTCTGCGGCCATGCTACCCTGACTTCGGGGTATATCCTTTTCCGGTTCTACGAAAAGGACAGGGATGAAGTGGTTTTTGACACGCTGAGCGGTCCCTTGACGGTGAAGAAGAAGGGGGACCTTTATGAAATGGATTTCCCCGCTTATCATCTGACTCCTGTGCCTGTGACGGATGAAATGGAAAAGGCCATAGGCATAAGGCCCCTGGAAGCGTGGATGGGACGGGACCTGCTCTGCGTGCTTCCCGATGAAGATGACGTTCGGAAGGCACAGCCGGATATGGAAAGAGTAAAGGCACTGGAGGGACTGCTCCTCAACATTACCGCCGGAGGGCGTGATACGGACTGCGTGTCCCGCTCCTTTGCACCGAAGCTCCTGGTGGACGAGGACCCGGTGTGCGGAAGCGGCCACTGTCACATCATCCCCTATTGGGCAAAGAAACTGGGCAGGAAAGATATTATTGCCTACCAGGCATCCGCCCGGGGCGGCATGCTTTACGGTCATATGGATGGAAACCGTATACAGCTTGCGGGAAAAGCGGCTCTTTACGGCATGGCGGAAATTGCAGACAGCCCCAAGGGGCTGTAATGGCTTTCCGCGGATTAATCGATTCCCCTACTTGACGAAGACACTTCTTTCCGCTATTGTATGAATATATATATGAGCGGAGGAAGGCAGTATGTTTTCAAAATTTCAGGATTTCCTGCTGGTGGTGGTTCTCTTCTACTCCATCTACCGTATCGGCTTTGGCGAAGGGGTCACTACGGTGAACCTTTTCATTCTTCTCTGTGCCGTGGTGGCCGTCATTTCCATGGCCCTCAAACGGACCGGCGCCTACGACCGGGCCCATAAGCAGAGAGAAGAAGCCATGAGGAAAAAAGAGGAAAATAAGGAAGACTAAAAAAGAGCTCTCACGGGCTCTTTTTTAGTGGAGAATATGGGAAGGTAGAAGATAGACGATAGAAGGTAGAAGATAGAAGATAGAAGATAGAAGATAGACTTCCGGCTTCAGACGTTTTCTAGGGAAGAGGATGAGTCATTCAGCATGCTTTTCTGGCTGCCGGTAGTTACTGGCGTTCTTGTCACTTACAGCTCTTACCAAGATTCTTCGCTGGCGCTCAGAATGACTGCCGCGGGAAGTGAAGAGTCATTTGGTACGTTTTCCGGGCTGCCGGTATTTACTGGCGTTTATGTTACTTACAGTTCTTACCAAGATTCTTCGCTGGCGCTCAGAATGACCTGTCTGGGGTGTACGTAACGCAGTCTCATTCCAGAGAAAGGAACTTTAATAGGGGAGGAACACCGGAATTATACTAAAATCAGTCATTATTGACAGGGGCCATTCAGGGAGGAGATTTCTCGACTCCGTTTCAATGGCTTCATGTAAAGGGAAATTCACACCGGCGATGACCATCGCTCGAAATGACAGGAAAGCACTGGAGATACAAAGGGTAAGCATGTAACGCTGACTTTATAATCATTGCCGCCAAAGGCGGAAATCCACAACCCTTGAACCCTATGAACCCTATGAACCCAGTCCACGGAATGGACCCATAGCACCATCACCCTTCAACCCGCCGCGCCCTGCGGGCCCCCTTTGGTGGCTGACGCCACCACCTTTCTCCACAGGAAAGCGTCTCACTTGGTTCTCAGGTCGCTATTGCTCCCCTACGAACCAAGTTCGCCTGCCACCCCGCAAGCGGGGACACAATAAAGTGGAGAAATCCTCACATCATGGGGCGGGGCCCGGACATTTCATCGAAGGGTATCCCCTTTGTATCCTGTTTATGGTCGGAGATGAAAAGGGTGAGGATGGTGTCATCCTGTTCCATGATGACGGCGGTGATGTAGACGAGCTGGGTCATGCCGCCCTGGGTCAAGAGGAAGCTGGCGGTGCCCTGGTGGTAGGGACTGCCGTTTTTATCGGTCTTTTCTTCCCAGCCTGTGAACTGGCGGAGGCGGATGTGGGATTTGTCTGTGTTGGTGATGGATTCAAGGCGCCCTTCCGGAAGGCTTTTCCGGAGGCGGTCTTTCCAGAGGATGGCTTCCTCTTTTGGAATGGAGAGGCGGACACGGTATCCGCCATAGTAGCGCCTTCCCTGGCAGCGGACCTGTTCCAGGGAGGCGTCCCGCCCCAGAGAGACCATAAGGGAGGCCAGCTCTTCATGGTATTCCGGATGATTGGGGAAGAGAGGGAGCCCTTCCATTTCATGGGCCAGCTTTTCTTCCAGGTCTTCCCGGGCAAAGAATTCTTTCATCTTTTTCCCCATGAAGGAATCGTCGACGGAGGTGATGGTGACAGTGGTTTCCATCATCTTGGCATAGCGGGAAGAAAAGGTGAGGGCGTTCAGAAGGATAATACCCACCACCGCCAGGATGGAAGCCAGGGTAATCAGTACTTTTCTCATGGTAATCCTTTCTTGTGGATTCATTATAGCATGAAGGCGCCGACGATGCCTTCCCGCCGACTGGGATTCTTTAGTGGGCTGGCGAGCTGGTGTACTAGTCTGAGGCATTATCGGCATGTACTGTAGTACTTCTCCGCCGACTGGCATTTATCGGCCTATGAGTCACTGCTGCCGCGTACCGAGATTCTTCGCCTACGGCTCAGAATGACCCTGTCCGGCGGGAGGAAGTCATGTAATGCTCTGCTTAGTGTTCTCGTAGACTAGTGAGCTGGTGTGCTGGTGTTCCGGCTTAAGACGTTTACGGTATGAATCGTAGTACTTCTCCGCCGACTGGTATTTATCGGCCTGTGATTCACTGCTGCCGTGTACCGAGATTCTTCGCTGCGCTTAGAATGACCATGTCCGGCGGGAGGGAGTCGCATAATGCTGACTTTATGTTTCCTTGCCACGGAGCGGCATTCTATAAAACTCATCGCCGAAGGCGATACCACCACCCTTTGAACCTTCTGAACCTTTTGAACCTTTTGAACCTTTTGAACCCTCACGCCCGTCAGGGCGTGTCCATGAACCCGGCTCCGCCGCCCTTTTTTGTCAAACAAAGGGTATTATGATAAAATTAAAAATAGTAAGTAGGCTTCCTTGTGGAAAGAGGTGCTTTTTCATGAATCCGGATTTGGATATAGTACGGAAAATCAATGGGCTCGCCGGCAGGGTGCGGCCCTTTGACCTGATGATGGATCTGATTACCCGCTACGGGCATTGGGCATTTGTGATTTACGGTCTGCTTCTCTGGTTCGAGCCGGGGAAGGGGCGGGAGGAACGGCGGCGCTGCTGCATCCTTTCTTTTCTGGGCGTGTGCGCGGCGTCCCTGATTTCCTTTGCCATTGGAAAGATATGGCTGCGGAAACGGCCTTTTACCAGGGATTATCGGATCTGGAATTTTACGGGCCATAAGGCCAATGCGTCTTTCCCCAGCAACCACACCATGAACGGGGCGGTGGTGGTGATGGAGCTTCTTTCCATGCGTATGAAGGGGTCTAAGGTAATGGCTGCCATGGCCTTTATCCTTGCCTTTTCCCGGCTCTTTGCGGGGGTCCACTATCCCAGCGACCTTCTGGGCGGCACGGCGGTTGCCTTCTTGGTGCACCGGGGCCTTCGCTTGATTGCCGATTCACCGTTTATCCGCTTTTTCACTATGATTTCTTCTTTCATCAGTGATGAAGCCGTTCGGAAAATCAGAGGGCGGTGAGCTTGATGGCAGGGGAACGGAGCGACAGGGGAAGCAAAATGTCCATTATGCGGATTGCCCAGGTCCTTTTTCGGGAGTCGGACCGGGACCATCCGCTGACCCAGCAGGAAATCCTTGATTTCATGGAAGCGGAGTACGGCATGACGGTGAACAGGAAGTCCATCGGGCGGAATCTGAACCGCCTGAAGGACGCGGGCCTGCCGGTGGTGTGCCGGGAGGTTATGCGGGTGGTGAACGGAAAGGAGGCTCTTCTGGCTCTGGACTGGTACTGGGATCATGTGCTGCCCCAGAATGAGCTGAAGGTGCTTATGGATATTCTCTATTTTTCCCATCTTCCATCCCAGCAGGTACGGCAGCTGGCGGAAAAGCTGAAACGGCTGCAGAGCCGCACCTTTGATGACGGGAAGGAAAATATAAAGAACCTGCCTGCCCTGGGACGGCCGGGAGAGTCGGAAGGGGTGCTGGCGCTTCTGTCTCGGGCCATAACGCAGAAGAAGCAGATTTCCTTCTACTACGACCACTATGAAGCGGACGGGAAAAAACACCATGGCTATACGGTGTCCGGCGAGGACAAATTGTACCGTGTGAGTCCCTACCAGCTGGTGGCCTCGGATGACCGGTACTTCCTTCTCTGCAATGAGGAGGGAAGCGAGGGCATTTCCATTTTCAAGGCGGACATGATGTCGGAGGTGACGGTGCTTGAAGAGCCGGCGCGGCTGCAGAAATCTCTGGAAAGCGTGGAGCAGGGCGGAAAGCTTTCGGATGCGCTCTTTGCCTATCACGGTGTTTATATAGGAAATCCGGTGCTCTGCAGCTTTGAGGCGGACTGGCATCTTATGAGTGATATTGTGGATGATTTTGGCAAGGCAGCCCATCTGGTGTCCGCCCGGCAGGATCTGGTGACAGTGGAAGTGACCATCCCCGCTTCCGCCATGAAGGCCTGGGCCCTGAAACATGCGCCTCTGGTGAAGGTGACGGCGCCGTCGTACCTGGTGAAGGAGGTCAAGGAGGCGGCCGACGGGCTCTGCCGTCTCTATGGGTCGCCATGATCATCGTAGAAATCGTGGCGGCGCTCCTTGCCCTGGTATTCCTTATCCTGCTTCTTTCTTTTTCCTATTCCCTTTCCTTTGAGAAATGGAAATTGGAAATCAAGGTGTCCCTGCTTTTGGGGCTGGTTTCCAAAAGGAAGGTCTTCTCCCTTCATGATGATCAAGAGGAGCCGGAAGAGGAGGATGATGAGGAGGCCATGGAGGAGCTGGACCATGCACTGGATGCATGGGAGGAGACCATGGGCCCTGCCGGTCCGGGGGATGAAGAAGTTCCGGATAAGAAAGAAAAAGAAGAAATTGGGCCGACCGGTTCTGAGGAAAAGGGAAATGGGGAGGAAGAAATTTCCATTTCCCATAAAGACGAGGAAGAGACGCCTCCTCCAAAGGAAAAGGCCCATCCCTCCTACCTTGCCCAGTTCCGGTTTGCACTGGAAAACGGTCTGGTGGAGCGATGCCTTGGAAGCCTTTCCCTTCTGATTTCCCACGGATTTCCCAAAACCCTGGAAGTAAAAGGAAACCTGGGCCTGGGGGACCCCATGCATACGGGCATCCTCTGCGGCATGGTCTATGCTTTCCTGCCGAAGGCGGCGGAGGAAATCCGGTGGAATTATGTGGATAAAGAGTGTACACTGACAGGAAAGAGCCGGGGCCGGCTCATTCCGCTGTATGTGCTGTATATACTGATAAAACTTGCCCTGTCCAAACCGGCAAGAGAATTCTGGCATTTCAGACAAGGGGGAAATGACAATGGATGATGAAGTAAGAAAGCAGATTTTTGATGATTTCAAAAAAATGATTACCACGGAATCGGTGGTAGGAGAGCCCATCTATCTGGGGGATGCCACCATCGTTCCTTTCGTGGATATTTCCTTCGGCTTCGGCAGCGGCGCCCACGGCGGCAATACCTCCGGCGGCGCAGGCGGCGGCAAAGTGACCCCCACGGCGGTGCTCATCATGAAGGGGGAAAGGGTGGAGCTCTTCTCCATTAAGAACGCCACCGCCAACGGAACCATTGACAAGGTCATCAACATGGTGCCGGAAGTGATTTCCCATTTCACAAAGAAAAAGGAAAAGAAGGAAGAAGTGCGGGAAGCGGCGCTGAAGGAAGCCAAGGAAGCCATGGCGGAGGAAGCGGAAACGGCGGCTATCGAAGCCAAGGGAAAATAGAAATTTCCATTTCTGCCAATCAGATGCGAGATTTCCCCAGAAATCCCTTCCTGCCCATTGACACCTGTCGATTCTTTGATTAAAATTAAACTATGCTTACCTGGTAAGCACTGATTCGTCCCGAGGGTGACGATCGGCGCTTCCCTTGAGGCTCCCGAATCACGGGGGCGCAGTTAGGAGGAAACTATGAAAATGAATAAAGCAGTAGCAGCTGTCGCTGCTGGTATGATCGCATTTGGCGCTATGTTCTCCGCTTCCGCAGCAGGAATCGGATTTGTAAATTCCAATGCCCTTCTCCAGGCTCATCCGAAAATGCAGAAGGCCCAGCTTGATATGAGAACCGCTGCCCAGAAGGCAGAAGAAGCTTTCAAGAGCCGCTCTGCAGGCAAGACTGACCAGGAAAAACAGCAGATTGCTACAGAACTGCAGAAGGAAATGGACCAGAAAGAAAGAGCTGCCATGCAGCCAATCCTTTCCGACATTATGAAAGCCATCCAGCAGGTTCGTCAGGAAAAGGGACTGGATATCATCCTTGAACAGGGTGCCGTAGTAGACGGCGGCGTAGATGTAACCTCCGCCGTTGCCCAGAAACTGGCAAAATAATGAAAACGGAAAAACGACGCAGCATGGGCTGCGCCGTTTTTTTCTTACCTCATTTTGGATATAATGTTCTTAGTGGGCTGGTGGGCTAGTGGGCTAGTGGGCTAGTGGGCTAGTGGGCTAGTGGGCTGGTGGGCTGGTGAGCTAGTGGGCTGGTGGGCTAGTGGGCTGGTGAGCTAGTGGGCTGGTGAGCTAGTGGGCTATCGGCTGGTGGGTATCACTATTGGCAGGCACCGGAATTCTTCGTCTGGGGCTCAGTATTCTCCCTCCACACAACCCTCAGGCCCGCAAGGGCCTGTCAAACCAACACCCTCCGGCCATCAGGCCGGTTAAACTTAAGAACCTTTGCGCCCGAAGGACGCCCTATTTACAAAAACACAAGGAGAAAATACTATGGATAAACTGACTGCATTATGCAAAGCCATGATTACCTATGACAAAGGAGATCCCCGCAGGATTCACCATTTCCTGAAGGTCCATGCCTTCGCTGCCCAGATTGGCAGGGAGGAAGGGCTGGATGAGAAGACCCTTTTCCGGCTGGAAGCAGCTGCTTACGTGCATGACATCGGCATTCATGAAGGGGAGAGGCGGTTTGGCCGGAATGACGGACAGATCCAGCAGGAGCTGGGTCCCGATGAAGCGCGGCCTATGCTGGAAGCCCTGGGCTTTGATAAGGAAGATACGGAGCGTATCTGCTGGCTGGTAGCCCATCATCATTCCTACGGCAGCATCGACGGCCCGGATGCCCAGATTCTGGCGGAGGCGGATATGCTAGTGAACCAGTATGAGGACGGCGCGCCGCTGAAGCAGAATGAAGCCCTCTATCACCGCCTTTACAAGACGGAGGCAGGAAAGCGGATGTTCCGGGAACTCTATTTTGAAACCTACGAAGGAATCAAAAAGTGAGGGACACATCCCTGGTGTACCCGGTGAGGGCGGACGGCAGCATCCTTCTGGGCCGCAAAAGGCGGGGCATGGGATACGGGAAATGGAACGGCTTCGGCGGTAAAATCGAAGCCGGAGAAACCATGCGCCAGTGCGCCTGCCGGGAGCTTTTGGAAGAATGCGGCCTGGTGATGGAGCCGGAGAAACTGGTGATGGTGGGAGATCTCTATTTCCATCAGCCCTCGGATCCCCAGTGGTCCCATGCCGGCATTGTGTACTTTGCCCGGGGCTGGAAGGGCACGCCCCATCTTTCCGATGAAATGGAGCCCCGCTGGTTCCGGGTGGAGGATTTCCCCTATGATGACATGTGGATGGCAGACAGGGTGTGGCTTCCCATGATTCTTTCAGGAAAGAAAATCCGGGGCACCATCTATTTTGCCGAAGACGGCGAGACGGTGTATGATTATGATTTCCGGGAGATGACATGATGAAAAAAGACATACCGGGAAAAGACTGGCCGGAAATCCTTTTGTCCTGGTTCGACGGTCACAAAAGGGACCTTCCCTGGCGGGAGGACAAGCCCAGGAATCCCTACCATGTGTGGATTTCTGAAATCATGCTGCAGCAGACCCGGACGGAAGCGGTGAAACCCTATTTCAACAGCTGGATGGAAAAATTCCCTACCATCCATGACCTGGCGGAGGCAGAGGAAGCGGACGTGCTTCATCAGTGGCAGGGCCTTGGCTACTACAGCCGCGCCCGGAATATCCATAAGGCCGCCCGGGAAATGGAAGAAAAATACGACAGCTCTCTTCCTGACCGAAAGGAGGACATTCTGGCTCTGCCGGGCATAGGCGGCTATACCGCCGGCGCTATCCTTTCCATGGCCTACGGGCAGCGGGAAGGTGCCATCGACGGCAATGTGCTCCGCGTCTATGCCCGCCTTTACCAGGTGGAAGAAGATATATTAAAGAGCCGGGGCAGGAAGGAAATCGAAGCTCTGGTGAATGAGACCCTGCCGCAGCGGGCCGGTGACTTCAACGAAGCCCTGATGGACCTGGGCGCTGAAATATGCATACCGAAAAATCCCCGCTGCAGCGCCTGCCCGCTGGCAGGAGAGTGCCGGGCCTTTAGAAATGGAAAAGAAAAGGAGCTCCCCTTCCGCACACCTAAAAAACCGCCAAAGGAAGAGCAGGCGGCCTGCGGCATCTGGATAGAGGAAGGAAAAGTGCTTCTCCATAAAAGACCGTCAAAGGGCATGCTGGCCTCCATGTGGGAATTCCCCATGGTCCTTGGAGAAACGGAAGAAGAAGCCCGGAAAGGCCTGGAGCAGCTTCTTCACGGAAACACGGAAGGCTTCCTCTGGAAATATAAACATGTCTTCACCCACCGCATATGGCACATGAAGGCCTATCCTGTGGAAGGGGCATCGGTGCCGGAAGGAGAATATCGCTGGTTTACGCCGGAAGAATACAGAGAAATTCCCCTGGCCGGCCCCCACGCCAGACTGGCGGCGTTTGTGGAGAGAATAGTGTACTAGTGAGCTGGTGGGCTGGTGTGCTAGTGGATTGGTGAACTAGTGGGCTGGTGGACTAGTTGGCATCACTATCGGCCGGTACCAAGATTCTTCGCTCCGCTCAGTATGACCGCAGGGGCGGGGAGGCAGGGCATGTAACGCAGGCTGTAATTGCGGCGCAGCCGCCACCACAACCCTCGCAGCCGCAGGCTGCGTCAAACCTTAGAACCTTTAGAACCTTCGGGGCCGAAGGCGCCGTCAACCTTTCCCACTGAACCTTTTGAACCCGGGCCGCGAAGCGGCCCAAAGGAGGTGACTCCATGTTTGAACGGATGATACTGATGATTTTCTCCTTCCTGGGAATCCTGAACGGCGCTTTCCTGTCCGTGATTTTCAGGAGGAAACGGTTTTATTTCTATATAGCACTAAGCTGGCTGATTTCCTTTCTCTCTGCAGGCTATTTCCTCTGGTATGCCCGAGGCTATGACGGGCTGGGACTCTGGTCGCTGTATCTGGGATATCTGGCCTGCGGGCTTATGGTGGCGGAAATCATAGCACTGCCCTGCCTGTTTTTTCTTTCTTTCCTCTCTATCCCGAAAAGGCTTTTGACGGCAGTGCGGCGGCTTTCCCTTTTTGCCCTTCTCTTTGCGGCGGGCATCGGGGTGTATGGCGCAGTGGACGGAAATACCAGTGAGCAGGTGGAGCATCTGGATGTATATGTGGAGAATCTGCCTCCTGCCTTTGAAGGCTATAAGGCGGCCCAGATGACGGATACCCACATCGGTCCCTATTTCCGGTATACCGACCTTCCCGGAGAAATTGACCGGGCCCGGCAGGAAGGGGCGCAGGTGCTCTTCTTTACGGGGGATCTCATCGACGATGTCCGCCATATGCCGGAGGCGGCGGATACGCTGGCGTCAAAGTACGCTGATTTCCCGGACGGCATTTACTATGTGTGGGGAAATCATGAGTACTATCGGGGAAAGGATTACATTGAAGAGGAGCTTCTGAAGACGCCGGTGAAGCTTCTGGTGAATGAGCATGGCGCCATCGAAAGGGACAGCGCATCCCTCTATGTGGCAGGGGTGGACTATCCCTGGTCCCGGGGAAAGGCCATGGAAATAGAAATGGATTCCATGGCCGACGAGGCTTTCCGCGGGATTCCGGAGGGGGCGCCGGTGGTCTTTCTGGCCCACCATTCCGCTTTTCTGGATGAGGGCTTCCGGAAGGGGGCGGCCATCACACTGACCGGTCACACCCACGGCACCCAGTTCGGCCTTTTCGGAAGGCCCATTATCACGCCCTTCACCTATACCCGGGGCCTTTACAGTGACGGCAGAAATGTAGGCTACGTGTCCCGGGGCGATGCCAGCTGGTTCCCCTTCCGGTTCAGCTGCGAAAGGGAGATGGTGATTCTGACTTTTCACAGGAAATAAAAGGGCTGAGGATTCTATCAGACAGGCAGACTATCAGACATCAGACACTCTATTGTCATTTCGACCGCAGCGAAGAGGAGCGGAAAAAAGCTCCCTGCTCTACGCTGCGTGGCTGTGATGCCTCTTCCGCCTTCCTGCTCACCGGTAGTTAACGGCATTAGGCTCACTACCGTCATGTACCGAGATTCTTCACTGCGTTCAGAATGACGGACCCGGCAGGAAGGCTCCGCGGAGCCTGAAGTCTGACCGTCTGAAGTCTGATGTCTGACTGTCTTTTTCCCTCTACTGTCATGTACCGAAGAACCCCTTCGCCACTGCGTGGCCCTAAAAGGGGACGCGAGCACTGCGTTCAGAATGACGGACCCCGCAGGAAGGCTCCGCAGCATCTGAAGCCTGATGTCTGACCGTCTGACCGTATTTCCCGCTCCAATGTTATTTCGAAACTATCATCAACAAAAAAGGCTATGAAGAAATGCCTGATATTTCTTCATAGCCTTTTCATTATGCAATTCAGCTCTTAGAGGAGGACAGGGTGGTGTCGATTTTATTTTCCGGCTTCTGGGAAATCTGTACGATTTCGCTCCGAATCTGCTCCATTTCATCGTTGTTGTCCTGGGTGAGGGCCTCAAGGGTCACCGCTGTTTTGTCTGCATTGGTAAGAGGGGTCTCAATGGTTTTGGACATGGTATTGTAGGACAGGGCGATTTCCTTGCCTCCCTTGGCGGGAGTAATCACCAGGCGGCCGCCGTCTACGGTGCCGGTGCCTGACAGGGAGCCGTTTACTTCTTTGCTGCCCTGTTGCACTTTATGTTCTACGGTAATGGTTTTATCATCGTTTTTGGTAAAGGTCACGGTTTCCAGGTTCCGTATATGGTCGCCGGACCAGTTCACGCCGGCGTCCTGCACACCCCACCAGGTACCCTGCCAGGGACCGCCGCTGATGAAATGGACGTAGGCAAAATAGCCGCCGCCCCCCAGGAGCAGGATGGCAATCACAATGGCTGCCAGGTATTTCTTCATTCTTCCACATCCTTCAGGTAAAAAAGAGTATATACCTTATTATATAAAAAAAGAGGAATGAAAAAAAGAGAGAATTTTTATTTCCATGAAATGGGGCTTCCTGCAGTTCAAACGGATTTCATCCTTCGTATAATAAAAACGGGAAATGGCCTGTAAACGCATTTAAATGGCCCTGGAAGCGGTTTTATGGTATAATAAGCATAACAAAGCAAGTTCCCAAAGGACTGCCAGCATTCCTGAAGTCCTTAGGGGAGCGCTGATTTATCCGGCGCTTCCCTTATTTTTATGCCTCAACAAAGGAGGACCTATGGATTCCATTGAATGGAAGGAAGGAAAAATCATCAATACGCCCCTGGAAGGGCAGATGAAAAATTCCTACATTGACTATGCCATGTCCGTCATCGTCACCCGTGCGCTGCCGGATGTCAGGGATGGTCTGAAGCCGGTTCACCGCCGCATTCTCTATGCCATGAGCGAAGCCGGTATGCTTCCGAATAAGCCTTACAAGAAATCCGCCCGTATCGTGGGCGATGTACTCGGTAAATTTCATCCCCACGGCGATTCGGCGGTGTATGAGTCCGCTGTCCGTATGGCCCAGGATTTCTCCACCCGCTATCCCCTGGTAGACGGCCACGGCAACTTCGGCTCCGTGGATGGCGACTCTCCGGCGGCCATGCGTTACACCGAAATGCGCATGTCCAAAATCACCTTGGAAATGCTCCGTGACATCGACAAGAATACGGTGGACTTCATGCCCAACTATGACGGTTCCCTGCAGGAACCGGTGGTGCTGCCTTCCCGTATCCCGAACCTTCTGGTGAACGGCTCCTACGGCATTGCCGTAGGCATGGCCACCAATATCCCGCCCCACAACCTGTCGGAAGTGGTGGACGGTCTCTCCGCCATGATTGACGATCCCGATATTTCCATCGAAGGTCTCATGAAATACATCAAGGGCCCCGATTTCCCGACTGCCGGCATCATCATGGGCCGGAAGGGCATCGACGATACCTACCGCACCGGCCGCGGCTCCATCACCGTCCGGGCGAAAACCGCCATCGAAGATATGCAGAAGGGCAAACACCGCATCGTGGTCACCGAGCTCCCGTATCAGGTGAACAAGGCCCGCCTCATTGCGTCCATTGCAGACCTGCAGCGACAGAAGGTGCTTGATGGCATCACCATGCTCCGCGATGAATCGGACCGCACGGGCATGCGCATTGCCATCGAGCTCCGCGCCGACGTGAGTCCGGAAATCATGCTGAACAACCTCTTCAAGCATACCCAGATGCAGATTAACTTCGGCGCCATCATGCTGGCCCTGGTGGACGGCCATCCCCGCATCCTGAACCTGAAGCAGATTCTTTACTATTACCTGAAACACCAGGAAGAAGTCATTACCCGGAGAAGCCGCTTCGAGCTGGATAAAGCCAAAGCCAAGGCCCATATTTTGGAAGGCTTGCTCATCGCTCTGGACCACATCGACGAAGTCATCCGCACCATCCGCGAATCCAGAACCGATGAAATCGCAAAGAATGCATTAATGAGCAAGTTTGACCTCTCCGACAAGCAGTCCACCGCCATTCTGGACATGCGTCTCCGCCGCCTCACCGGACTGGAACGGGACAAACTGGAAGCTGACTACAAGGATGTGAAAGAAACCATCGCTTACCTGGAAGACCTCCTCTCCAGCAGGGACAAAATCATGAACGTGGTGAAGGACGAACTGCAGGACGAGAAAAAGAACTTCGGCGACGACCGGCGCACCGAAATCACCGACGCCCAGGAAGATTTCACCATTACCGACCTGGTGCCCGACGAACCCATGACCATCACCCTCACCAAGCAGAACTACATCAAACGCATGGATTCCGCCGACATCCGCGTACAGCGGAAAGGCGGCCGCGGCGTGTCCGGCATGAAGATGAAGGACGAGGACTATGTATGGAAGATTCTGAACACCTCCACCCATAACCGCATCCTCTTCTTCACCAACTACGGCAAAGTATACATGAAGACCGCCATCGACCTGCCGAAATCCGGCCGCACCGCCAGAGGCAGTGCCCTGATCAACTACATCCCCAGCCTCTCCAAGGGAGAAAGGGTGACGGAGCTTCTGGACATCGACGCCGCCGGCGAAGATACGAAGTACCTCCTCATGGTCACCAAGAAGGGCTATGTGAAGAAGACGGAAATCGCGGAATACCGGAACATCAATAAAAACGGCCTCATCGCCATCCGCCTGAACGAGGGCGACGAACTGGTGACAGTGCTCCGCGTGAAGGGTGACGAAGACGTCATCCTGGGCACCCGCTTCGGCATGGCCATCCGCTTCTCCATTAACGACAGCGAAGTAAGGGCTCTGGGCAGAGCCGCTGCCGGTGTCCACGGCATCCGGCTCTCCGAAGTGAACGGCGTGGAAGATGAAGTGGTAGGTGCCGTCATTGCAGCGGACAAGGACATCTTCACCATCTCCGCCGACGGCAACGCCAAGAGAAATAAAGCCGATGCCTATCGCATCCAGGGAAGAAACGGCATGGGCGTCCGCAACTTCAAGAAAGGCTTCGAAGTGGTAGCCCTGGTGGCCGCCGATGACAATGATGAACTGGTAGGGGTTTCCGAACAGGGCATCACCATCAAAACCAAAGCCAGCCAGATTACCAGCAAGAAAGCCAAAGCAGGCCAGGGCGTCATCCTCCAGAGACTGGAAGACGGCGACCGCATCGCCTCCATCGACGTCCTTTCCGGCGATACGGAAAACGAAGAGGAAGAATAAAAAGAAATCCTTTGATGAAATAAAGAGACAGTGAAGAAATGACGATATTTCTTCACTGTCTCTTTTGCGTTGCGGTCGAAATGCCAGGGGAGGAAAAGACAGTCAGACGGTCAGACATCAGACGTCAGACGCTGCGGAGACTTCCTGCGGGGCCCGTCATTCTGAACGCAGTGCTCGCGTCCCCTTTTAGGTGGCAAGGGAACTGGATTCGCAGGGAGTCGGTAGACGACTGAGAATCCAGTGACACGCTTCCCAGCGGGGCGAAGAGGGCCACGAAGTGGCGAAGGGGTTCTTCGGCGCGTGACGTTAGTGAGTCCAATGCCGCTACATACCGGTGAGCAGGAAGACGGGAGAGGCATAACAGCCAAGTCATGAAAATTCGGACCTATCCTCCGTCGCCTGCGGCGACACCTGCTGGTCGGGCTTTAAGGTGTTCGCTTTGTGTGCAGGCTATGCTCACATATTAGCCCGGCTCAGAAATGTTGCTGATTTCTGCTTAAGGAAGGAGGCTCCGGCTCTACGTCATGCAGCACTGTTGACACAAGCGTAAATCCCGTAACGCTGACTATATACTCATCGCCGCGAAGCGGCGATACCACAACCCTCGGCCTGAAGGGCCGTCGCCCCCTGAGCAAAGCGAACACAACCCTTTGCCCGCAGGGCAAAGCCCCTTCGGGCCTTCAGGCCCGTCAACCTTTTCCTCCGAATCTTTTAGAATTTTCAAATATCGCAATGTTTCTATATTTTATGTGAAATACAACATATAGTATGCCTTTATGGTATTTGACACAATAAATTGTGCGTGTTACCATATATCTGCTATAAACTTACGGAAACGAGGGATTCATATGAACCACTGGTACGACAATACAATCAGTCAGGGCATCCTGAAAGAAAAATACTATCACAAGGGAGAAAAGACTCCTGATGAATTCATGGACCGGGTGAGCTCCATTTTTGATCCGGAGCTGAAAAAGCGGGTGAGGGGCTACCTGGAAGACACCTCCTTCTGCCCTGCAGGCCGCACCCTTTATGCGGCAGGGGCCAAGGGGAAATTCAAGGTATCCATGTCCAACTGCTATATCCTGCCTTCCCCTGAAGATAACCTGGAATCCATATTCCGGGCCAACTATGAAATCGCCCGTATCTTCTCCTACGGCGGCGGCATCGGCATCAATATTTCCAACCTCCGCCCCAAGGGAAGCGAAGTGAGGAACGTGGCCCGCAGCTCCACCGGCGCCGTTTCCTTCCTGAAGATTTTCAACGTCACCGGCGAAGTCATCAGCCAGAACGGACGGCGGGGGGCCATGATGGTAGGCCTGAACTGCAGCCATCCCGACATTTACGAATTCCTTCATATCAAACAGAACGAAGAAAAGCTGTCCTCCATGAACATCAGCATCCTTTTCACCGATGAATTCATGGAAGCCGTGCGGGACGACAAGGAATATACCCTGAGCTTCACCGTGGAAGCCACCGGCGAAAAAATCGAAAGAACCATCAAAGCCCGCGAATTTTTCAAAGAATTCTGCGAAACCCAGTGGGACTGGGGCGACCCCGGCGCCATTTTCATTGACCGGATGAACAAGAGCCACCTCCTGGCAGGCTACGACGAATACAACATCGAAATCACCAATCCCTGCGGCGAATTCGGCGGCAATGCATACAACGCCTGCAATCTGGGCAGCGTGAACCTGTATACCATGATTGACGACAAGTTCAGCGCCCGCCCCGTATTTAACGAAGAACGGTTCAAAAAGACCGTGTACGACGGCATTACCGCCCTGGATGAAATCGTGGATTACGGCTATGAAGCCCAGCCTCTGGACGCCAATAGAACCTGCATCGACGACTGGCGTTCCCTGGGCCTCGGCCTCTTCGGCGTGGCAGACGCCCTCATCGCCATGAAACTTACATACGGCACCAAAGAAGCCAATGACTTCATGGGCCGCGTCATGAAAACCATGCTCCTCACCGCCCTCCACTCCTCCTGCGACAGGGCAAAGGAAAAAGGCACCTTCGGTCACTACCGCTGGGAAGCCACGAAGAAATCTCCCATCATGGACATGGTGAAAGAACTGGATCCAGAGCTCTATGAAGATATCCATCAGCACGGCCTTCGGAACGGCACCCTTCTTGCCATCGCTCCCACCGGCACCATCTCCCTCCTCATGGGCAGCTTCTCCGGCGGCTGCGAACCGCTCTACAAGATTTCCTATGAACGCACCACCCACAAAATGGAAGAAGTGCACGGTCATTTCCGGGTCTACGCCCACAGCATCAAAGACCTTCTGGAATACCACCACCTGCCCCTCACCATTTCCGACGAAGAAATCGTAGCCCGCTTCCCCTGGGTCATCGAAAGCCACGACGTCCCCTTCATGAACCGCGTCCGCATGCAGGCAGCCATGCAGAAATACGTGGACAACTCCATCTCCAGCACTGTAAACCTGAAAAACAGTGCCACCCCTGAAGATATCTACCGGATCTACCTCTCCGCCTGGGAAAGCGGCTGCAAAGGAATCACCGTATTCCGCGACGGCTGCCGCAGAGGCAACATCCTGGGCGTAGGCAAGGAAGATAAAAAAGAAATGGAAAAAGTGGAAAGCAAAAAAGAGGACAGTAAGGAAAAAGCCAATATAATAACAATGAAACCTGTAGATAACACCCTGGAATGTCCCAAATGCCACTCCCACCACGTCCACGTAGAAGGCCATTGCAGCACCTGCGAAGAATGCGGCTGGTCCGCCTGCGGATTGTGACAGAAACGCAGCATCCTGCGAAATGTGAAAGCCCCGACTTGCTCTGTGCAGACGGGGCTTTTATTATGGGGGCGGGGCGGAAATTTTAGCATATTATTCCACCATTCCAGGGAAGCGCTGATTCATTCATAGAGTTTTCTTTTATAAGAATTTTTATGCACTGCTTCGTCATGGGCTCTGGCTATTCGCGTCAGCCCATTCCTCTCAAGGAAGAACTGTATAATCAAATCCCTGATATAGAATTGATAGACGGTGATACATATCTAAAAGAGCGATTATTGATTTCAACAAGAAATTATAAAAAGCCCATGGGCTTTTGTACCTTATATTCTGTAGAAAATGTTGATGATGTAATGAATTATTATGATGAAAATTTAATTAAAGCTGATTGGAATAGAGGAATTTCTAATAAAAATCTTAATTTTAATATATCAAGAGAGGGCTCTGAACTGCACTATGATTATAAAGGTGATTACACTATAGAAATCACTTATTGGGGGGAAAAAAGAGCCAACATTTATGATTCGATGAAATATGATATTGTTATTATGAAAAGTAAAAGCTTTTTGGCTTACTAGGATGTTAATTTTGTGCAGTTTTATGCAGATAAATGCTGTGGTTTTGAAAGGAAATCAATATAAACGCCCACCGGCAGCAGGCAGGTGGGCGTTTATTATATTGCTTTATTTCATGCAGCCTTACAGGAGTTTATTGAAGTCCTGGTTCAGTTTCTTTTCAGCAGCGGACAGTTTGTTTTCTGTTTCTTCTGTCCAGGCTTCATTGTCGGCCAGGTCGTCTTTGGCCATTTGAATCATTTTGTCCAGTTCTACCGGCTGTGGGCCTCCTTTGACTTTTCTATTTCTTACGATGGAGGCGGGATCTTTGGCGTGCTGCCATTCTTCTTCTGTCATGGGGAAGTCCCGGGGGAGATTGGGGTCATCGGCGGAGACTTTGGCATAGACAGCCTTGGCGTCTTCGTAGGTGAAGTCTCTGGGGGTGATATGATGGGCTCTGGCGTAGGTGACGATTTCGCTGGCGAAGTGGTGGCCCATGCGGAAGGGGATGCCGTGATTTTTCATGAGTTCGTCGGCGATTTCCTGGGAGCAGGTCCAGTCCAGGTTCAGTTCTTCCAGGGAGCGGGCGGGGTCGATGACCAGGTTGTTCAGGATTTTGTCCATGGCGGTGAGAACTTTGGAGGCCTCCGGCATGATGTCTCTGGCGCCGTTTAAACGGCCGTCGGCCATGCCGGCGGGAATGTTATGGGAGCGGAACATGGCTTCCACGGACATGCCCAGGAGGGTGGAGGCGTCGGTGCGGCAGCTGTTCAGGAGGCCCGGATTTCTTTTCTGGGGCATGGCGGAGGATACATAGGTATTTCCGCCGCCTTCTTTCAGGATGATCCAGGGGCGGGGCTGGGCGTACTGCTGCATGATTTCTTCGATGAAGCTGGTGGTGTGGATGGCGATGCAGTTGGTGATGCCGCCGGTTTCAATGGGTGCTTCCTGAGGGAAAATCTGGCCGGCGTCGTAGGTGTTGTAGGCGATGCCGTCAAAACCCAGGTAGTCCGCCATGCGGTCCCTGTCCAAAGGCCAGCCGGTGCCGTTCAGCACGGTGCTTCCCATGGGGGAGCGGTTGAGGCGTTTGTAGTATTCCCGCACCCGCTGCATGTCACGGCTGTAGGCGTTGGCGTAGGCGATGAAATAGTGGGCCAGACTGTTTGGCTGGGCAGCTACGCCGTTGGTGTAGTTGGGGATGAGGGTGTCTTTATTTTCCTCTGCCAGCCGGATGAAATCCGCCTGTACCTTGTTCAGCTTTTTCGCCATGGTGATGAGGTGTTCCCGCTGTTCCATAATGCCAACGGTGGTGAGCATGTCCTGGGAGGAGCGGCCGGCATGGATTTTTGTCACATCGGGGCCGGCGGCCTTGATGAGGTAAGGCTCAAAGGTAATTACATTGTGGGGACGGGGCGCACCGGGCAGGTTTCCATCCCGGAGGACCTTGTCGATGCCTTTGGCAAAGGCATGGCCCTCTTCCGGCGTGAGGAGTCCTTCGTCTGTATTGATGACATCGGAGGCTTTATTAATCTGCCCCAGCCAGTAGAAATTGTCCCTCTGGGGCTGGGCGGCAAACACGGAGCCCGTGGAAATCAGGGCGCAGAGGGTAAGGGCAAGTACAGGTTTCTTCATCATAGGACCTCTTTTCTATATTTTTATATACTTATTATAATGGATAGGAAGCGGAGAGGAAAGGTGGCTGGTGGGCTGGTGTATTAGTGTACTAGTGTACTAGTGGGCTAGTGTGCTAGTGGGATAGTGGGAGAGTGGGACAGTGAAGGCGGCTTTCGGCTTTCGGCTGTCGGCTTCTGGCTGTCGGCTTCCCGCCCGCTCTTCATTCTTCGCTGCGCTCAGGATGAAGAGCGGGTGGGAAGGAAAATGGCAGTACATCAGGCCCCCTTCCACAGTAAGGAGCGTTAATGAAGTAAGGAAAACCGGAGTTACACTAAAATCAGTCATTATTGATAGGGACCATTCGGATGGGAGATTTCTCGACTCCCTTTCACTGGCTCCGTGTAAAGGAGGATTCATACTGGCGCTGGCCATCGCTCGAAATGGCAGGAAAGCATAGAGCCACATCATTGACAGGGGCCATGCAGAAGGGAGATTTCTCGACTCCCTTTCACTGGCTCCATGTAAAGGAGGATTCATACCGGCGCTGGCCATCGCTCGAAATGACAGGAAAGCATAGAGCTACATCAAGTCCCTTGCGAAAGGCCAGCTATCCTCTGCCGCCTCCATCGCCTCTTCCCCTGACAAGCAGGAGGAGGCAAGGCATGTAATTTAGTTTGACGTCTGACGTCTAATCCACGCCCCTATCCTCCGTCGCCTAACGGCGCCACCTGCTGGCCGGGCATTAAGGTGTTCGCTTTATGTGCAGGCTTTGCTCACATAATAGCCCGGCCCAGAAGCCCTCTGCAGGACTTCTGCTTGTGGAAGGAGGCTCTTGCTCTTCGCCATGTAGTCATGGTGACAATAGCGTAAATCCCGTAACGCTGGCTCCTTCCTCAGGAAGGAGCTGGGCGAAGCCCTGAGGATAGGGCCGAAAGAACTGATACCGCTATTTTTCGACGCCTAATGACGCAGCCTTCCCGCCGACTGGTATTCACTACCGATTTCTTCAACTACGGCACTTACCGAGATTCTTCACTGCGTTCAGAATGACGGTGAGGGCGGGAAGGCAAGTACGTAACGCTTACTTCATAATTATCGCCCCCGAGAGCGATACCACAACCTTCGGGCCCTGGGCCCGTCAAACTTAAGAACCCTCCGGCCTTTAGGCTGGCCAATCTTAAGAACCTTTCGCGCCCGAAGGGGAACCCTCTGAACCCGTGGGGCGCAGAGGCCCCACCTTTGTAAAGCAAATTTCCTTGACAAGTCTCTTTTCTTCCTGTATAATGATTCTCGTTGTGGTGATACTATGTCTATAGAAAATATCGTTGAAAAGGGAGAGCTCCTGGACCGATACGGGGCGCTCCTGACAAAGCGCCAGAGGGATTGTCTTGATTTGTACTATAATGAGAATCTGACTCTGGCGGAGATTGCGGAACATTTTCATATTTCCCGGCAGGCGGTGCATGATGCCATGCGTCACGGGGAGGAGCAGCTCATGACTTATGAATCCGTTCTTCATCTTGTTTCCGTGAGAGGGGATAAGGAGAAGGCGGCCAGGGAGCTGATGGAATTGATTCCGGATCAGTATCACACGAAGGCTCGTGTACTGATAGACTGTTTATGGGAATGAAGGTGACCTTATGCCATTTGAGAGTTTAGGAGACAAGCTGCAGTCTGCGTTCAAGGATCTGCGGGGAAAAGGGAAGCTTTCGGAGAGTGATATCGACGGGGCCCTCCGCGAGGTCAGACGGGCGCTTTTGGAGGCGGATGTCAATTTCAAGGTGGCTAAGGATTTCATTGCCCATGTCCGTGAGAAGGCCATGGGTGAGGAGGTCTTCGGCAGCCTGAAGCCGGACCAGACGGTCATCAAAATCGTCCGGGATGAGCTGACGGAGCTTCTGGGGGGCACCCAGAGTAAAATCACCCTGTCCTCTACGGGGATGACGGTGATTATGCTGGTGGGTCTCCAGGGGGCCGGTAAGACCACCACCGCCGGCAAGCTGGCGCTCATGTTCAAGAAGAAGGGCCACCGGCCGCTCCTGGCAGCCTGCGACGTATACCGTCCGGCAGCTATCAAGCAGCTGGAAGTTCTGGGCCAGCAGACTGATGTGCCGGTGTACCGGATGCCGCCGAATGTGGACCCGGTGCACATCGCTTCTTACGCGGTGGATACGGCGAAGTCCTATAACCGGGATATCGTCATCCTGGATACGGCAGGGCGCCTGACCATTGATGAGAAGCTCATGGCGGAGCTTCGGAATATCAAGGCCGAGGTTCATCCCCAGGAAATCCTGCTGGTGCTGGATTCCATGACCGGCCAGGATGCGGTGACCACGGCGAAGGCCTTCGATGAAAACCTTGGCATTGACGGGACCATCTTGACAAAGATGGACGGCGATGCCAGAGGCGGTGCAGCTCTTTCCATCAAGACTGTCACCGGTAAGCCTATCAAGATGATTGGTGTTTCCGAAAAGCTGGACGGCGGGCTGGAGGATTTCCACCCGGACCGCATGGCGGGACGTATCCTGGATCTGGGCGATCTGGAAACTTTGATTGAAACGGCCCAGAGAAATATGGATGCCGAATCCCTGAAGGATGCGGCAGGAAAGATTCGGAAGGGTGAGTTCACTCTGGACGATTTCCTGCGTCAGCTGAAGCAGGTGAGGAAGCTTGGTTCCTTCCAGTCTATCCTGGGCATGCTCCCAGGCATGGGCAAGTTCAAGGACCAGCTGAAGGATATCGACCTGGACGGCAAGGAAGTCAAGCATATTGAGGCTATCATCCTTTCCATGACCCCTGCAGAAAGGGCGAATGTGAAAATCCTGAACGGCAGCCGCCGCAAGCGTATCGCCAACGGCGCCGGCGTGAAGATCCAGGATGTGAACCGCATGATGAAGCAGTTCGCTGAAATGCAGAAGACCATGAAAAAGATGAGAGGCAAGAAGATAAATCCATCCAAGTTGGGAAATCTGTCCGGTTTCCCCGGGATGTTCCATAAATAACCGAGACCAATTCAAGGAGGTGAATTTCATGTTAAAAATTCGTTTGACCCGTATGGGTGCTAAGAAGAATCCTTTCTACCGTATCGTAGTTATCGACTCCAGAGAAGCAAGAAACGGCGCTCCCACCGATACCATCGGCTGGTACGACCCGGCTAAACTGGACGCTCCAGTAAAGATCGATGAAGAAAAGGTTCTTTCCTGGCTTGGAAAAGGCGCTCAGCCGACCGACACCGTTCGTTCTATCCTGAGAAAGAATGGCATCCTTGCTAAGTTTGCAGAAGCAAAGAAATAATGGGGGCCGCGTATGAAAGAATTAGTGGAAACACTTGTCAAGGCTCTGGTCAAGAACCCTGACGCCGTCTCTGTGACCCTGGTCCAAAAGGGCAGCCTGGAAATTTATCAGGTCCATGTTGCCCCGGAAGACATGGGGAAAGTGATCGGCAGAAAAGGCCGCATTGCCAATGCAATCCGCACCGTTGTCAAAGCAGGCGCCCTGCGTGAAAACCGCAAGGTGGCTGTGGATATTATTTGAGAGGTGCCTCAATGGAAGAAATGCAGATTCTTGTCCCGGTGGCTGTGAAATCCAAGCTCACTGAGACATTAAAGACCACTCTGCTCAACGAAATCGGGCAGAATATCAGCCGTGTCGAACACGATATGGCTCAGCTTGAATTCGAAGCAAATGGCAAGCTGGCTGAACAGGCCAAAATCAACATTCAGGCCGTCGCTCCTCTCCGTGCCCAGTACGAAGCCCAGAAAGCCCGTATGCAGCAGGTGAAGGATAAGCTGAATGCTGACAAGGAACACCTGGAAAAGCTGGCCATCGGTGCTGAACTGAACCGTCAGCCCATGAACCGGATCGTCACCGTCCATGTGGGGGATGACATGAACGCCTTAACCGGCGGCGAGATCCTGGTGGAAGATGGAAAGATCATCGCTTTCCGCAACTGATATGAAACCCGATGAAATGATAATCGTCGGCCGAATCGTAGCCCCGCATGGTGTGCGGGGTGATTTGCGTATTCTTCCCGATACGGACAGGCCGGAGATTTTTAAAAAACTCAAAACCATCTATATCGGAGGAAAACCTTTCCGCCTCCTGTCCGCCCGTCCCCACAAGAATGTATACATTCTTCATGTGGAAGGGGTGGACGACAGGAACATGGCGGAAACCCTGATTTCCAAACTGGTGGAAGTTCCTTTCTCGGAACTCCCCCGAAGGGAAAAGGGGTCCTACTACTACTTCCAGCTCATCGGGCTTAACGTAGTAACGGAAGACGGAAAGGCTGTGGGGACTGTGAAGGAAATCATAGAAACCGGAGCCAACAATGTGTACTCCATCAGCACACCGGAAGGAAAGGAAATCCTGATTCCGGCCATACCGTCATGTGTTCTTTCCATAGATATAGAGGCAGGACGTATGACGGTGCGCCTGCCGGAGTGGGAATAGCTTATTTTACGACGACCTGCCGCCTTTCATAAAGGTCGGCGGAAAGTCCTTCGAGGCTGTCATCTTGAAAATTGATATATTATCCCTCTTTCCGGAATTCGTGGAAGCATTCTTTCACCAGAGCATGATCAAGCGGGCTTTGGAAGCGGGACTGATAGAAATGGCTGTGACCAATCCCAGAGACTTTACCAAAAGCCGCCACAGACAGGTGGATGACACCATTTACGGCGGCGGTGCAGGCATGCTCATGATGTGCCAGCCCCTTTTTGATGCCTGCCATCATGTGCTTCCTGAAAAAGGACCAAGGGATCGGGTCATCTTCCTGTCACCGGCAGGAAAGACCTTCACCCAGGACCGGGCCAAGGAACTGCAGCGGGACTATGACCATCTGGTCCTCATCTGCGGCCACTATGAAGGCGTGGATCACCGGGTGGAAGAACACCTGGCGGACGAACTCATCTCCATCGGAGACTACGTCCTCACCGGCGGCGAACTGGGAGCCATGGTTATCAGCGACGCCGTGGCCCGCATGGTGCCCGGCGTGCTGGGAGACGCAGGAAGCGCAGCCAGCGATTCCTTCTATGAACCGATCCTGGAATACCCCCAGTACACCAAGCCCGCTGACTACAACGGCTGGAAAGTGCCTGACGTACTCCTTTCCGGCCACCATGCAAACATTGCCCGGTGGAGAAGGAAAGAAGCCCTCCGCCGCACCATGACCTGCCGCCCGGACCTTCTGGAAGGGCAGGAGCTTTCCAAAGAAGACAGGAAACTCATGGAAGAAATCAGGGAAGAAAAGGAGGAGTGACCATGGCACCTGTATACATAGGTCTCATCCACTATCCTATTTACAACAAACACATGGAAGTCGTCACCACGGCACTCACCAACTACGACCTCCATGACATTGCCAGAACGGCAAAAACCTATGACGTGAAGAAATATTTCATCGTGCATCCTGTGGAAGCACAGCGTGAAATGGCCCTTCGCATCATGAATCACTGGAAAACAGGCGGCGGCGTGCACTACAATGCCAATCGCAAAGAAGCCTTTGAAGAAACCGAACTGGTTCCTACACTGGAAGATGCGATTTCATGGATTGAAAAAGAAACCGGCAAAAAACCGGCTATTGTCACCACCGACGCCAGGGTGTATCCTAATACTATCTCCTACGCAGCCATGCGCAGGAAAATCCACGACGAGGATACCCCCATCTTCATTCTCTTCGGTACAGGCTTCGGCATGACCAAGGAAATGATGAAAAAATTTGATTACATTGTGGAACCGATTTATGGCGCCGGCACTTACAACCACCTCTGTGTGAGAAGCGCCGTGGCCATCATCCTCGACCGCCTTCTGGGCGAACCCTGGTGGAATAAAAAGGAGGAATAATTTACTATGTCCGGACATTCCAAGTGGGAAAACATTAAGCGCAAGAAAGGCAAAACCGATGCCATCCGCGCCAGAATTACCACCAAAATTTCCAAGGAAATCACCATTGCAGCCCGCATGGGCGGCGGTGATCCCGTAGGCAACATGCGTCTGAAACTGGCCCTCACCAAGGCTAAACAGAACAACGTGCCAAAGGAAAACATTCAGAGAGCTATCGCTAAAGGCGTAGGCGCTGCCAGCGGTGCAGGCTTCGACGAAGTCACCTACGAAGGCTACGGCCCCGGCGGTGCAGCAGTCATCGTAGAATGCAACACCGACAACAGAAACAGGGCGGCAGCCGACATCCGTCACGCCTTCACCCATCACGGCGGCTCCGTAGGCACCCCGGGATGCGTATCCTGGATGTTCAAGAAAAAAGGCTCCATCATCGTCAGCAAAGAAGCTGCCGACGAAGACACCGTCATGATGGTAGCCCTTGACGCCGGTGCAGAAGACGTGTCCTCCAATGAAGACAGCTACGAAATCACAACCACCCCGGAAGAATTCCTCACCGTATCCGATGCCCTTGAAAAAGAAGGCATCCCCGTAGAGGCCTCCGAAGTGGCTATGGTTCCCGATAACTACGTCAAACTGGAAGGCGATGCAGCCCAGACCATGGCTCACCTCACCGCTGAACTGGAAGACCTGGACGATGTACAGGAAGTGTACACCAACGCCGAACTTCCGGAAGATGAGGAATAAGAAAATAAAAAGACTCCCTTCGGGGAGTTTTTTTAGTGGGAAATTTTGAGGGTGAGACGGTCAGACGGATATACGGGGGGAGAAGTAAATCCCGTAACATAAGGCTCCTTCCTCAGGTGGCAATCCTGCATAGGATTGCCAAGTCGGGCAAAGTTGGCCCTGCGTAGGATAACAAT